>JAESQG010000059.1 GCA_016765265.1 Pseudomonadales bacterium
GGATAAAGTGAATAGAGTAACCGTTGAGTGGGCAATAGACTTAAACATACAACTCCCTCCTGGTGCCAATTAACCAACAGTGAGTAGCTCTTTTTTACAAGCACTGGGAACCGTAGTTAATTGGCGATTGTTATTATTATTTTGTTATATTTTTAATGTAAAAAGGTGCTGGAGATAGGTCAGACATTAGCAGCTCGTCTATCAATGTTCAATAATCAAAATTTGAGCTCGGCGCTCGCATTGAAATCCCGTGCTAGATAGGCATTTTCTGACGATGTTATTCAATATCACCGGTCATTTGGTGTCATCGATGTCAGGGGAGTTTTTTAAATGGCTAAATAAATAACAAGTTGGTATAGGGAAGGAAACAATTGCGGTGTTATCATATTCCTGGGGCTACATTTCAGCATGGAAAGAACCTATTGTGTTAAATATATAGCATATGATGGTTAAATCAGTTTTGTTGACCTCAATGGATTGGTTTGAGTTTGCAAAGCCGAAACAAATAGGGTGGTTAAAATAATACGCGGGTCTTGATGGTGCCGCTGATGCCTCGAAGTTTCTTCAAGGCTAATTCACTGTAATCTGCGTCCACATCGATAACCACGTAACCTACCTTGTCATTGGTTTGCAGAAACTGCGATGAAATGTTAATGCCGTTGTCGGAAAAGACGCGGTTTATTTCTGATAAAACGCCTGGTTTATTTTCATGGATGTGTAGTAAACGATGTACATTTTCGTGTAGCGGTAGCGCCGCTTCGGGAAAGTTGACGGAAGAAATGGTCGAGCCATTGTCGCTGTATTTAATGAACTTCTCTGAAACTTCTACACCAATATTTTCTTGAGCTTCAAGTGTACTGCCACCTACATGGGGTGTGAGGATAACGTTATCAAACTCCCGCAGAGGCGAAATAAATTCATCGTCATTGGAGCGGGGTTCCACTGGGAAGACATCGATTGCGGCACCCAGTAGATGTTTGGCTTTTAACGAGGCGGTTAATGCCTCGATGTCTACAACACTACCTCTAGAGGCATTGATTAGGATGGAGTCCTTTTTAATGGCATCAAATTCTTTTTTACCAAACATGTTTTGAGTGTTTGGGGTCTCGGGTACATGTAAACTAACGACATCACTAATGCGTAATAGATCGTGGAGGTTAGCCACTTGTTCGGCATTACCCAAAGGCAGCTTTGTGACCGTGTCATAAAATTTCACTTTCATTCCCAATGACTCTGCCAAAACACTGAGTTGAGAACCAATACTCCCGTAACCAATGATAGCCAATGTTTTGCCCCGAATTTCATAGGATTTGGCAGCGCTCTTCTTCCAAATGCCTCGGTGGGCAAGTGCGTTTTTTTCTGCGACCCCACGCATTAATATTATTGCTTCGCCCAGAACCAGCTCCGCCACACTTCGGGTATTAGAATACGGCGCGTTAAAGACGGGGATGCCACGCATTAGAGCAGCTTGAGTGTCGACCTGATTTGTACCAATACAGAAGCAGCCAACGGATATTAATTTTTCAGCGGCGTCAAAAACACTTTTCGTTAACTGGGCTCTGGAACGAATCCCAATAAAATGAGCGTTCTTTATTTTTTCCTTTAGCTCTTTTTCGGGGAGTGCTGTTTTGATGTCTTCGATATTGGCGTAACCTGCCGCCTCGAAATTTTCCACTGCTGATGGATGAACCCCTTCCAATAGAAGTATCCGAATCTTCTCTTTACCTAAGGAAGTTTTACCTACAGAATTTTTTGCCATTTTTGTGTGAACCAATAACGGATAGCGAGTATGTTTGTTTGCCGCATGGGCGGGAGGAAGCCGCATATGGTATCATATTAGGCAGAGTAAACCTCGGTGTTGAGGACACAGACTCGAAAAAATACGGACTATAATAGAGTATGCCTGGAAACCAACGAATTATTAAACAATTACAGTCTCTTGTAGATCAAGGCAAGTGCAGAACCGATGACGATAGTCTGCAACAGTATGGCCGTGATTGTACCAAGGTATATGAGCCCGCGCCCTTAGCCGTGGTTTTCCCAACATCCCTTGAGCAAGTGCAGGCCATTGTCCATTTTGCTAATCAGCAAGCTATTGCTTTGGTGCCCTCAGGTGGGCGCACTGGATTAAGCGGGGGCGCTGTGGCCTCAAAGGGTGAAGTGGTTGTGGCTTTCGATTATATGAACAGTATTAGTGACTTTAATCCTGTAGACCGCACCTTACGCTGCCAGGCAGGGGTCATCACCGAACGATTGCAACAATTTGCCGAGGAGCAAGGACTTTTTTATCCCGTGGATTTTGCTTCCAGCGGCTCTAGTCAAATTGGTGGCAATATTGCGACTAATGCCGGGGGTATTAAGGTCATTCGTTATGGACTGACCAGAGACTGGGTGGTGGGTTTGACTGTGGTGACGGGCGAAGGTGAAATCTTGAGGCTCAATAATGGGCTAGCAAAAAATGCGACAGGTTATGATTTTCGGCATCTCTTTATCGGTGCTGAAGGCACCTTAGGGTTTGTGGTAGAAGCCACCATACGATTAACTCGACCGCCAAAAAAATTGTCAGTACTGGTCTTGGGCGTTCCCGAATTTGAAGCGATTATGAGTGTGTTGAACGCTTTTCAACAGAAGATTGAGTTGACGGCTTTTGAGTTTTTTTCTGAGCAAGCATTAAAGCACGTGATTGCACATGGCAATGTTCAGCGGCCTTTCGACACCGAGGCCCCGCTCTATGCCTTACTTGAGTATGAGGTACAGTCAGCACAAGATGAAGAAGACGTTATGACGCTGTTTGAAAATGCAGTGGAGCAGGGTTGGGTGACGGATGGCGTGATGAGTCAAAGTGAGGCGCAAGCGAAAGCCCTGTGGCGATTGCGAGAAGATATCAGCGAAACTATATCGGTTTTTACGCCTTACAAGAATGATATCGCTGTCTGCGTATCAAAAGTACCCGCGTTCCTGAATGAGGTGAATGCAGTGGTAGGGGAGCATTATCCTGATTTTGAAATCATTTGGTTTGGCCATATTGGTGACGGTAATGTGCATTTGAATATTTTAAAACCTGATGATTTACCGAAGGATCAATTTTTTAAACAGTGCGCCAAAGTCAGTCAGTGGGTATTTGAAATAGTCCAGAAATACGGTGGCAGTGTATCGGCAGAGCATGGGGTGGGTATGATAAAAAAAGATTACCTGGGATATACGCGATCTGAAATAGAAATCACTTATATGCGAGCTATGAAAAAAGTGTTCGATCCCAATGGCGTAATGAATCCTGGGAAAATTTTTGATTAACCAGCTTGGATTATCCGAGGGCTAGGCATGACCTATGTGAGTTGTTGGCGGGATGGAAGCGAGACAGGATTGCCGTCCGGTAAAGCGGTTTGTGTTGGCCGTAATTATGCGGAACATGCCAAGGAGCTTAATAACCCCATTCCCTCTAGTCCTATCTTATTCATTAAACCTAAAACTGCACTGGTTAATCTAGAGCAAGCGATTGTCATCCCTGACGGTTACGGAGCTTGTCATCATGAAGCTGAAATAGCGGTACTGATTTCTCAGAGGATAAAAAATAACACGCCGCAGGAGGTGCAGAAGAAGATAGGAGGCTATGGAGTAGGTTTGGACCTGACCCTGAGAGATTTGCAAAGTGAGCTGAAGGAGAAAGGTCATCCCTGGGAAGTAGCAAAATCTTTTGATGGTGCATGCCCGCTGTCAGGGTTTGTAAAAGGCTCTGATATTGAATCACCCGAGTCTTTAGGGGTGATATTACAGGTAAATGACATTGAGAAACAAAAGGGGAATGTGACTCAAATGCTCTACCCCGTGAATGACTTGATCGCCTATATGTCGCGCTTTTTCACCTTGGAACCGGGTGATATAGTGATGACAGGAACCCCGGCGGGTGTTGCGGCCCTCAATAACGGTGATCGGTTGAGATTGAGATTATGTCATCAGGGGTCGGCTGTTTTCGCCGTATCGACTGTAGTGGCATAAACCCCCAGTAATAGTGACAATTCATTTATCCCTTAATATAGTCTCCACTCCGCTGTCTCCACCGAGCAATAAGATATCCGCGCCGCGACAGGCATACAAACCATTAGTGACGACTCCTACGATGTTGTTGATTTGCTCTTCTAATGTGGCTGGCTACGCGATGGACATGCCGTGTACATCTAAAATAATATTGCCATTATCCGTAACAAACCCGCTTCGATACACTGGGTCTCCCCCCAATCTCACGATATTTCTGGCCACATGACTGCGGGCCATAGGGATGACCTCAATCGGTAGTGGAAATTTTCCCAACACATCAACCTTCTTGCTCTGGTCTGCAATGCAGACAAAGGACTTGGCCACTGCTGCGATAATTTTCTCTCTAGTTAACGCACCGCCGCCTCCCTTTATTAGGTTTAAGTAGCGATCAGCTTCATCTGCCCCATCCACATATACAGGGATTTCATCCACCGCAGTCAGTTCGTAAACCGGGATACCATGTGCTTTTAGCCTGGCGGCAGTGGCTTCGGAGCTGGCGACCGTCCCCTCGATTTTATGTTTGATAGTGGCGAGACCTTCGATAAAGAAGTTGGCAGTTGATCCGGTGCCAACGCCGACTATAGAGTCTTCTTCAACGTAGGCAAGGGCTGCCTCAGCAACCTGCTTTTTTAATAGGTCCTGTTTTGAGAGGTTTTGATTTGAGAGGTTTTGATTTGAGATGTTTTGTTATGATAGATCGTGCTTTGATAGATCGTGCTTTGATGGTGGGGGGCTCATTTTAGTCGCCTTTCCGGTTCAGGTGCTTTTGTGGCATGGCTGTTTTCAAGGTGCATGTGATGCCGAATCGTTACTTTGTGCAAGAAACTCGCTATTATGTATTATCTCATTCTAAATCCAACAGAAGATAGTCGAAAAACCACTGGTTTGTAGCAGAATATGCCCAATAAATACATAAAACGAATTCTCGAAGCGAATGTGTATGACGTCGCAATTGAAACCCCGCTTGATGTTGCTGCACACTTGTCTCAGCGCTTTAGCAATAATATTTTATTGAAACGAGAAGATTTACAGCCTGTTTTTTCCTTTAAACTGCGCGGCGCCTACAACAAGGTTATTAATTTAAACGCCGAAGAACGCGCAATCGGTGTGATAACTGCGTCAGCAGGCAATCATGCTCAGGGACTGGCATTGGCAGCCCAGCGTTTAGGAATTAAAGCGGTCATCGTCATGCCCAAGACCACGCCTGGCATTAAAATTCGTTCGGTCAGGCATTATGGCGCCAAAGTGGTCCTGTTTGGCGATACCTTCGATGAGGCTTATGGGCATTCCTTGGAGATAATGAAAGACAAGGGTTACACCTATGTGCATCCCTACGATGATCCCGATGTCATCGCTGGGCAGGGGACTATCGCTATGGAGTTGCTGCGTCAGTATACCAAGCCTATCCACGCGTTATTTGTGCCGGTAGGCGGGGGAGGGTTGATTGCGGGGGTATCCGCTTATGTAAAATATTTGCGCCCTGATATTAAGGTGATCGGGGTCGAATCTGAAGATTCTGCTTGTTTGACAGAGGCTCTGAAGAAGGGTCGTCGAGTGACTCTGCCTGAAGTGGGGCTGTTCGCCGATGGAGTTGCTGTGGCGACTATAGGGAAAGAGCCCTTTCGGATAGCAAAAAAATGTGTGGATGAGGTGATTACGGCCTCAACTGATGAAATATGCGCAGCCATAAAAGATATCTTTGACGACACTCGATCCATTACCGAGCCTGCTGGCGCTTTGGCTGTGGCAGGCTTGAAAAAATATGTGGATAAAACGGGCATTAAAGATGAAACGTTGATTGCTATTGATAGTGGGGCCAATGTCAATTTTGATCGTCTTCTGCATATTTCGGAAAGAACAGAGCTGGGAGAAAAGCGTGAGGCATTGCTGCTGGTTGCTATCCCGGAAAAGGTAGGGAGCTTTCGAAATTTCTGCCGCTTATTAGGTAAACGCAGCATCACCGAATTTAATTATCGGTACGCCGACGAGGAGAAGGCTCATGTTTTTGTTGGTGTCCGTTTAGCAGACCGCGAAAGTGAGCTACCTGGGCTTATGGCTCATTTGGACGGCAAAGGCTACGCGGTGACAGATATTTCGGATAATGAAATGGCCAAATTGCATATCCGCCATCTTGTTGGAGGAAGAGCTCAATCGGTACGCCATGAAGAAATTTTTCGATTTGAATTCCCAGAACGACCAGGTGCTCTTATGCGGTTTCTACATGCTTTAGGCAATAGGTGGAATATCAGCCTGTTCCACTATAGAAACCATGGAGCAGCATATGGACGGGTGTTGGTCGGTTTGCAAATGGAGCCGACGGCTAAATCTAAAAAGGAATTCAAGCAGTTTTTGCAAGAACTGGGTTATCGCTACTGGGAAGAGACCGATAATCCGGCGTATAAGGCATTTCTAAGCTAGGTTGTTAGTGAGTTCTAAATCGAAACAGCCGGGCTACAAGGAAAATAATTTTCAAAAAGAGTTTGTTTCTTTCTGTTTTGAGAATTATTCTGGCTAATCGTGTGATCTAGTGCACGTATTAATGATTTATAGCTTAATGCCTTATTGTGAATTTTTTAACCTAGTCTAATATTGTTAGTGTATCAGTTTGTATTTGAAGGATTTTACAGATCTTGTTCAGGATTATTGGTTTAGGTGGGTTGTAATGGTTTTTTTAAAAAAGTGTCTAAAAATAGTACGTTATAATGCAAGGGTAGCAAATCAGGGCAGGGTCTGTCCCACAAGGCTATTCGCCACCATCAAGCGGGAGTACCTGCCATGAGCAAGAAACCGGATTTTTTATTAGTATTGGTCGCAATTTTTAGTCTTGGCGTATTGGTAAGTAACTATACGATGGGAGGTGCTGATCCTGAGGAAGTTGCTCAACAGATAGCTATTCGCTAACATTATTTAGGCAGCCCTATTTCCGCAAAGCCAACTCTTTTCCCCGAACGCCGCGCGTTATTTTCACCTAGCTTTATTTTTACCTATTTCTGCAATCAAACCGTTTATACAAATTTCGGCCTAAGTGTGCTTTAATTTGTGTCTTTCGCTTGAGGCCAAATCAATTATATACTGAGGACTGTTTTAATGAGAATGAAGATCCCTAGGGTAAAACCCGTTGAAAAATCAGATTGGAATGAAGAACAGCTTGCTGCGATGGGCAAAGCTAGCATGGACGGTAAAATTCTAAATATCTTTAAGACTTTGGTACATCATCCTAGTTTAGCGAAAAGATGGATGGTTTTTGCTAATCATATCATGGGCAAATCATCTCTGAGTAAGCGCGATAGAGAGATAGTGATATTAAGGATGGGATGGCAATGCAAGTCGGGTTATGAGTGGGGGCAACATGTTGTCATCGCTAAGCACTCTGATTTGAATGATGACGAAATAGAACATATTAAGATTGGACCAGATGAAAACTTTTGGACGGCTAAGGAATCTTTATTGCTGCTAGCCACAGACCAACTGCACAGCGATGCTTTTGTCTCCGATGACACCTGGCAAAAATTGGAGAAACATTATTCGACACAACAGTTGATGGACATTGTGTTCACCGCTGGCCAATATAATCTTGTGTCTATGGTGCTCAATACATTTGGCGTGCAGCTTGATGAGGGTATGGAGTTAGACGATGATCTTTGTGTTTGACTATTAAGTTTGCAAATGCCGTGGTGTTCATCTGGAGTGGATAGGAGAAAGTACTAAGTAAACATTATTCAGTTAGAGGAGTTAGACCATGAACGGACTCAAGCTCATTTGTTTTTCCTTATGTATTTTATTTTTAAGCGCCTGTGATAACCCTGGTGATACATTCAGAATTAAGTTAGTAGACGCCACCGTAGATCAACAAAGGGAGACATCGGGGGACCGTCCCTATTTTAATACTCTCTTTTTTCGCTCGACATTTAACACGCCTGGCTCAACGTCAGTTAATTTGAGAAACAGGGAACCCCACGACTGGGTGAGTAAAACTCAATATAATTTTGGGACCCTGCCTACGGGGCATATGAATGCGGGTNATGGATTGCCCATCCCTTGGTGGATGGGGGAGCATGAGTGGCGAAACCTTAAGATGATAGATTTGGNGGANCTGCTCGANGATCGGAATATAGAAGTAGCTGGCGCAGTAATCGTTTCTCTTGATAATAACAATACGCCCCCGCATGTGGTCCGAGAGATTCTAGAGGACTTCACTAATATTATAAGAACCTTGATGACATCTCATATTGAACGCGGTGAATGGGTATTGCTAATCACCGACCCCACTAGGTTTTTCGATGACCTTTTTGTAACGATACGAACTAACCTGCCGGTGTCGGATCTGGCTGCAAACTTCTTCCAGTACACTATAGGTTCCACCTTCAACCCNGATCAACCAACAGGCGTTGAAATAATCCTAATACCTACCGTTAGGGGGCTGACCTCTCCGATTACTGGGTCTGTCACAGTACCGGGTCCCAGCGGTGACGTTGACGTGATCATCACTGTTTTACCGGCCATTACTAGCACTCGCTCAATAAGCTTTGCTGGCTCGAACGCTCGATACGTGGTGAACGCACTATCGGAGTTACAAAATAATAGTGAGGACGATGTCATGATCGACGAAATCACCGTTAGTATTAAAACGGGAGCAGATGAGAGCCGAGCTGGNGGTACCATTGATTTGGAAGTGCGACATTGTGTTGGCTCGAGTACNAGAACAACCACNTATGCCAACATTAATTCCAGCCTAGAAATGGCGCCGCATAGCGATAATACTTATAGTGTTCCCTACACGGGTCCAGTGGGAAGCGTTAGAGGCGTTAGGCTTTTATGGCATCCATCTCAAGATATTTTTCAAACGCCTGATAATTGGGATGTGGAGGCGTTGAGACTGGGATGGCCTAGCCAAACTAGTACAGGGACTTACTTTATCAATCAGGGGCATCCTCTGTTTAGACTTACTGATAGTGCNCGTAGTTACAGTTTTACCTTTGATCAGAATGGCTGCGGATAGGTCTGCTACTCCTCTCCTGTTGGATAAATTACATTTTTTTAAGGATATAAAGAACGGTCAGTTATGATTTCGGCAAGTGGAATATCCCAACTATCCACAGATAATCGATCCACTTTCTGACACTCGTGAGACAGCCCTATCAGTATAGGTTTGGATTGATGACCCCTGATCAAGGCGCTCTTGTTCAAGGAGCTAAAAGTTCGATCATAGTAACCACCGCCCATACCTAATCTAGCGCCTTGATCATCAAAGGCCACTAACGGTGTTAGTACCAAATCCAGTGTTGCACTTTTAAGTAGATGATGGTTTTTAACTATGGGCTCGAGTATTCCATATTGATTTTTTATTAGCTTGTCATGTTGCCGATAGCGGCAAAACCAAAGGTGACCGGGTTTTAAGGGATGAATCACCGGCAGGTAACAATGTTTGCCCAGTTTTAACGCCCTCTGGAGTAGTGGCATTGGGTCTATTTCGCCATCATTAGTCAAATAAAAGGCGATGTTTTGGGAACGAATGAATATGGGATGGTGTTCCAGTTGNTTTTTTAAGGCCANTGCCGCTTTTTTTTGTTCGCCGCTGCTGAGGTTGCGACGTTTATTCCGCATAAGCCGTCTAATTTCTGCTTTGGATAGGGGTTNACNGTGAGAGGGAGGCATAGTCAAAGGGCTTGCATTAATAGGTCGTGTATCAATAGAGCTGGCGTCAATATGATTTCGGTTAAGATATTTGGTTCGACTGTTCAATCAGTGATGAGCTTCATATAAAGATGGTAGATGCCTCCCAGAGTGCCGCTTCTAACGTAAGCCCTGAACCCAGAGGTTCAAGGTGGTGGTTTCTGAAGAGCATCAGGCTTTCCGTCAGGCGGACATGCACAACAGCGCTAGCGAGAAACCCCCGAAAAGTAATTCAGGCTCGAGGACATAGTTAGAGTGGCCTGCACTCCAGGGGACATCGTCTTTTATTATAACGCAAGTTTGGGGAGGTGAAAGTGATTCTTTTTTGCTGTATTTCTTGCTTTTTATCAGAATTAAGATCTATTAGATTTATTAGCTCACGATGTCTCGGATAATGCGCTATCAAGCTTGTCCAAAAGTCGGACCAATTGTTCTTTAGAATTTTTAGCCATTCGATCGAGCTCTTCTTTGCTTTGTAATAGCTCGTGAGCCATATTTAAGGCAGTCATAATCGCAATACGCTCAAGGCCTAGGGTTTTTCCTTGTAAACGAATCTCTCGCAATTTTTCATCGAGGTATTGGGCTGAGCGGCGTAGACTTTCCTCCTCGTCCGCTGGGCAAGAGACATTATACTCTTTGTCTAGTAACTCCACGGCCAATGTTTTCACTTCCTCATTCATTTCTTCGCTACTCGTCAATTAATTAGGTTAGCATCGTATTTTAGCAGGTCTCCCTGCGAGCGGCATCTTTGTACTTAGCCGTGGGTATTAAACCGAACNAGGGCAACCACGAAGTTCAATGTTGTTCTAGGCCTTTCAGCCTACTAATCATTGCTTCAACCTTGTTGCGGGCCAGATCATTTTTTTTCATTAAATTGGCTCGCTCGTCCATTAGCGAGGTTTCGTTATTGGCTAAGCTTCTATTTTTATGCTGCAATTCCCGGTGAGAAGAGAGCAAAGCATCAATTTTATCTTCCAATTCTTCGAGTTCTTTTTCGAGCATTTTATTTTCTCGTTTTTAAAGGGTTAAGCGGGTACTAACAGGGTAGAATTGTTTCACTCAGATGGCTAAGGTCTGTAATATTAGGGTGCTAGTTGCCCCGTGGTCAATGACCACTTTCGGTNGTGTTCGGCTTTATACGTGTTCGCTTATAAATAGTTGACAAACCGAATGCTGATTTCAAATAAGTTTATATTTTGCGTGCGACATCTATGACCAATGATAATACTCTTGAACGAGATTATGATGAAATTAACGCCATATTAGATGACCTGGATTCGTTGATCCGAGCGTCGGAATTTCATGGGGTGATAAGTGGCCAGTTATGTGCCGGATTGCAACAGACGGTGGAGCAATGGTGGCTGGGAATGAAAATTCATTTCGATATTAAATCGGACCCTACGCCTACAGATGCTCCCATCCTATTCGGTTTGTATGAATTAACTCAGCGAGAACTAGCAGATGATCACTTTAGTTTCATGCCTGTTTTACCCGATGATGACTATAGTTTGAGCGAAAGAGTGCAAGCTCTCTCCAGTTGGTGCCAAGGTTTCTTACAAGGTTTTGGGCACGGGGGGACATTAAAGGATTCTGATATAGAGGATGATATTAAGGCAACTCTACATGATTTTGCTGAGGTCGCGAGAGTTGAGGCTGAAATAGAACCTTCTGAAGAGGAAGAGGTAAACTACAGTGAGTTGCTGGAATATGTGCGTGTGGCCTGTCTAATGGTCTATGGTGAATACGGACTGGCTGTTGAGCCAAATGATGGGTCAGATACTAGCAGTTCACCGTTACACTGAGTGGTGAACGGGCCCTAACAATGTGTTGCTATGAGAAATTTAGTTGCAAACAATCAAGATACAAGCAACTTACATACAAGCAACTTACATACAAGCAACTTAGATACAAACGACTTTGACACAAACAATAACGAAGTACTGANGTAATAACTTTTTATGAATATATCCAAGCAAGAGTATGCACGACGATGTCGTAATTTAATGCGATTAATGGGAAAAAATACGATTGCGATTCTCCCCGCGGCGACGGAGAAAACCCGGAATCGTGATGTAGATTATCCCTTTCGTCAAGACAGCGATTTCCATTATTTAACAGGGTTTGATGAGCCCGAGTCGGTGTTGGTATTAATACCCGGTCGCAAGCAGGCTGAGGTTGTGGTGTTTTGTAGGGAACGTGATCCTACTATGGAAATATGGTATGGATATCGCTCTGGGCCTGAGGGTGTGGTGAAGGATTTTGCCGTGGACGATGCTTTCCCTATCGGTGATATTGATGACATTATTCCGGGTTTGATTGAGGGAAAGGATAGAGTTTTTTATGCTATGGGCAGTCGTCCAGATTTTGATAAGCAAGTGATGGATTGGGTAAATGATATTCGTGCGCAAGTGCGCAGTGGTGCTCATCCACCGGGTGAGTTTGTTGCATTGGATCATTTACTGCATGATTTACGGTTAATAAAAAGTAAAGCGGAAATAGCAATGATGCAAGCAGCTGGCACTGCATCTGCGCAAGCACATCGTCGAGCCATGCAAAAAGTCAGGCCAGGAATGATGGAGTATCAGCTCGAGGCTGAATACATTCATGAGTTTATGCGCCGAGGTTGCCGCTCTCCGGCCTATCCCTCCATAGTGGGTGGCGGGGTTAATGCTTGTATTCTTCATTATGTGGAGAATAACCGAGAGTTAAAAGACGGCGATTTAGTGCTAGTGGATGCGGGCGGAGAATATGATCATTATGCCGGTGACCTAACTCGCACGTTTCCTGTTAATGGCGAGTTTAATGAGGCTCAAAAAGATATTTATAATTTGGTGCTTAAGGCGCAATTAGCCGCTATTGATCAGGTGAAGGCAGGCAATCATTGGAACAAACCCCATGAAACTGTCATTAAAATATTGACTCAAGGATTAGTGAAGCTAGGGTTGCTAAAAGGTCGCGTCAGTACACTCATAAAGGAGGAAGCATACAGTAAATACTATATGCATCGTACGGGCCATTGGCTTGGGCTGGATGTGCATGACGTTGGCGATTATAAGGTGGGTGGTGAGTGGCGGGTGTTAGAGCCGGGAATGGTGCTGACCGTTGAGCCGGGGCTATATATTGCGCCAGACTGTAAGTCAGCACCGAAAAAGTATAGAGGTATTCGTGTTAGGATAGAAGACGATGTTGTTGTGACCAAAGGTGAGGCGTTGGTGTTAACCAGAGCTGTGCCTAAAACCGTTGTGGAAATAGAGAAACTGATGGCGGATAAGGTCAAGGTAGAGAAGAGTTCTAAAGATAAAGATAAAGTTAAAGATAAAGTTAAAGATAAGAAAGTAGCTAAAATCACTAGCACCAAAAAAACCACAAAGAAAAAAGTCGGCGTCAAGAGTACGGCCAATCGAAAAAAAACGAATCAGAAAAAAGTTGTTGGTAACAAAGCTTAAGTGGAAGAAGGTAAGGTAATTTTTTTTAGAAAACGTTTTGAGTTCACTGTTTAATAAAGAATTGTACAGAATCATGAAAAATAATGTAGACGTATGCATTGTTGGCGGTGGCATGGTGGGTGCTACATTGGCATGTGCTTTGGCTAAAAACAGCGATCTTTCGATCTTGCTCATTGAGGCTTTCCCCTTAAAAAAAACAGATGTTGTGGCGTCCGGCGACTATCAATCAAGCTATGATGCCCGCAGCACCGCATTGTCTCGGGGAACGGCTGAAATTTTTCATCAGTTAGAGTGTTGGGCATTAATGCGTGAGCAGGCGACTCCTATACTTGATATCCATGTGTCCGAAAAGGGAGGCTTCGGGTTCTCTCATTTGAGTGCCAAAAAGGAGAACGTACCCGCTTTGGGATACGTGGTAGAGAACGCCTGGCTGGGCCGTGTGTTAATAGGTCAACTGTTTCAACATTCTAATATTCAGATCCTATCACCAGCTAAGGTGGCATCAATTGACTTTCAAGCAGATTGTGTGTCAGTCACCGTCGAAGGAGAGCAGTATGCTGGGGGCATTACGGCAACGTTACTGATTGCCGCTGATGGACAAGATTCAGAGGTCCGAAGGATGCTGGGTATTGATGTAGATATCACTGACTATGAGCAGCAAGCGATTATTGCCAACGTGAGTCCTGATTGCGAACATCAAGGTTTGGCCAATGAACGTTTTACTGCAAACGGTCCTCTGGCTTTATTACCTATTAGCGATAATCGTTATTCTTTGGTGTGGTCTTTGGCTCATGATGAGGCAGCGGAAACCCTAGCTTTGTCAGATGACGATTTTTTAGTAAAGCTGCAGTCACAAATTGGCCAGCGTGTGGGCAAGATGATCAAAGTGGGCGAGCGATTTTCCTATCCGTTGCAGTTGATGCGAGCTAAGGAGCAAGTACGTCCGCGAGTGGTGATTGTGGGTAACGCTGCGCACTCCTTGCACCCTGTTGCCGGGCAAGGCTTCAATGTGGCTGCTAGAGATGTTGCCGTTTTAGCTGCGGAAATAAAGGGGGCGTTTCGGCGCAATCAACCTATCGGTGACTTTAGTGTTTTGCAGCAGTATTGGGATAAACGCCGACTAGACCAGGAAAAGACCATTCAGTTTTCGGATAAGTTACTGCGTTTATTCGATAGTGAGTCTGGCTTACTGCGCACTGCCCGTAATATAGGTTTGATTGGCCTTGATGTATGGGGACCAGGGAAGGGTGTTTTTGCCAAGCATGCCATGGGAGCCAATCACTATGTCTCTCTTTTATAATCAAGACACAGCATGTTTCGATATTGTGATTGTGGGCGGTGGCATGGTGGGAGCGTGTCTTGCAGCCTTATTAGGTGAAGCTGCTCAGTCATCACCCCCTCTGGCAGCCCTTAAAATAGGATTGCTGGAAAGTAACTCTCTGGATGCACCTTGGCAAGAGGGCTTTGATCCTCGAGTGAGTGCGTTAACTGTTGCTTCTCAGCGAGTGTTGGAAAGCGTTGGCGCTTGGGAATTGATGAAAACTCACCGGGTGAGTCCTTTTCGCGTAATGGATGTATGGGATGCCGAGGGTACGGGTTCTATCCAGTTCTATGCGGAAGAATTAGCAGAGGTTCGCTTAGGGCACATAGTCGAAAATCGAGTTATTCAAAAATCGTTGATTCAACGTTGTCGCGAATATTCTCAAATAGAAATACTGTGCCCGGAACAATTAGTGAGAATTGAGAAAACGACAGCAGAAGTGTCTCTTTTGTTAGGTAGTGACCGAGTTGTTCAAACAAAACTGTTGGTGGGAGCTGACGGCGCAAATTCTTTTGTGCGAAACCATTTAAATTTCTCACTGCGAGTTCGCGACTATCATCATGACGCAATCGTCACCACAGTGAAAACAGAAAAGCCACATCAGGCTACAGCGTGGCAACGATTTACGCCTTCAGGCCCTATCGCGTTTTTGCCCTTGTCTAGTGATAGGGAAGAGCACGATGGACATTACTGCTCACTGGTATGGTCCACCTTACCAGAAGAGGCGCGCGGCTTACTTGAGCGAACCGATGAGGCTTTTTGTGAGGCCCTGACCCTAGCATTTGAAGAACGACTGGGTCGTGTGGAATGGTGTGATAAGCGTTATTCTTATGCTCTTAAACAGCGCCATGTTGCACATTATATTCAAGACAATATTGCCCTTATCGGGGATGCGGCCCACACCATTCACCCGCTGGCGGGCCAAGGTGTAAACCTTGGATTTATGGAT
>JAESQG010000060.1 GCA_016765265.1 Pseudomonadales bacterium
ATAGGTATAGGTATAGGTATAGGTATAGGTATAGGTATAGGTATAGATCGTGAGGAATATCTCCCTCTCCATCAGTATGATTGATACCGTACTTTCTGGTGTACAGCATGTAAGAGCCGTGGAAGAAGTCTTCATTGCCGCTTTGTTGCATCGGGTTGGGCATATGGTATTTTGGTGTTTCCCCTACGGGCATGCCACTCAACTAGATAAGGCGTACCGTAAAACCGATGATGAAAGTAAAGCGGAAACGATTGTGTTGGGTTTCAGTTTGAAAGCTTTAACGCAAACGCTCACCGCGAGCTGGCATCTAAGCCCTAAGTTGGATGCCGCCTTAAAAGACGGTTTTGACAAGAATGGCGAGAAAGGTGAACATCACCACCAAATTGACTGTATTGAATTGGGCTACGAAGTTGCCATTGCTTCCAAGGCCGGGTGGACCGACACCTTCACCCAGAAAAAGATTAGTGATATTGGCCCCTTCCTGAAAAAAGAAAACTCTGATGCGGCTGAAATGGTTTTTAAAGGCGCCAAGAATGCCACGAAGACCTTGGCAAATCTAGGCTTGAAATCCGCCCTGAATTTAATATCCGCTCCACCTCAATCAAACGATTTGGCGGAAGATAAAGAAGAAGCCGAATCTGGACCTAAGGAGCATATGTTTTGCAGCTCTCTATTTTGAGAGATCTTTGTCTGATGTTGAGTGAGCAATTCGAGCTGAACAACTTCCTAGCAACGGTGATGGAAGGGATACATCGTTCCCTCAATATGAAACATACTGTCTTTGCGTTGGCCGGTCCTGAGAAAATACAAGCGAAGCATATCATGGGGAAAAATAGAGACGTCATGCTCAGACGGTTTAATTTTGGCTCAAAGAATCTTGAATTGGATATATTTAGCCATGTGATGCAGACTAATAAACCTTTATGGATTTCTGAAGACAATCGAGACAAATATGCCCATCGGATTACGCCGGAAATTATCAAGTGTATAGGGACTGCGGATTTTTTTGTGATGCCAATTCGTGTCGGTGGAAAACCCAAAGGCATTCTTTATACTGATCGAAGGAGAAGCACTGAATTAATCAATGAACAAGATTTTCAGACTTTTATTCATTTCTGCGAGCACCTCAATATTGGTTTTAAAATATTAAGCCAGCGGAAAAATAAATAGTACTTTAGTCTTTTGTCCTACTGAAAGGGAAATGCTATTGGTTCGCGTCATACTTCCCGTATCCAATAATGCCATCGCTACTCTAACGGAGAAACATAGATTAGGTATTTTAAATCGTATATCCGTTCCACTGACCACTGAATTTATGATAGGGCTTGATAATATCGCTTAATGTTATTAATCGCTGTGTTTAAAAACCTATAATGTTAGAGAGAAACCAGTAACGATACGGTTATCCACATCTGTTTGTGTACCGTTCTGATCTTCTTCGATCGGTATCCCATAAGAAATAAAACCGCTTAAATTCTTTGATGTCACCCTGAATCCCGGTGTTATATAAACTGTTGTGCCGCCAGAATTATCTTCTGAAACACTAGAGACTCTATTCTTCCTTCGCGTTTCACCATTGATCTCAACGGAGAAATCCCATTTTAACACCTTGGTCTTAGATGTTTCACTATGTTTGTGATCATGAGTATCATGCTTATCATTAAGGCGATAAGTGAGAGCCGCGTTATATGACAAGGCATCACCTATCTCAGTAGATTGTGATCCTTCCGTGGTTTTGTTGTAGAGTATATTGGCGTGGTATCCAAATTTTTCGCCACGCTGACTTAAAGACACGCCTAGCAAACAGTCCCAGGACCCAGACCCGGGTTGAAACTCAGTTTCAAATCGAATTCCTTCATCATCGCTGACATCAGTTTCGCCAGTAGGTGTTTTTATACCAAATAGGATAGAGACATCATAGCTACTGCGATTCATTACTCGATATTGCGCAAGTAACAAGAGGTCACCCACTCCTGAAGAATCCCCGTGAGAATGTGCTTCCGCAAGGCCGTCTTCAATTTCTCCTTCTCGAATATTTTCTCTTCTTATATAGGGCAGACGAGCGTTAATACTAAAGTTTTCAGTGGCACCGTATGATAACGAAAAAGAAGTGCTCATAATCCGGTCCATACTATGAACACCCTCAAGACCATTGGCAGCAAAATTTTCTAATTGCTCGTTACTGAATTCTTTGTTACTGAAAATTTCCGAACGTATCCCCATACCCCAAGAGCCTAAAGGCATAGATGTTGACGAGATCGTATTGATTGCACCAACACCCTCACCACCAAAAGCGATTGTGGGATGGTCAGCTTTTGCTGTAGTCACATATAACAAAAATAGGCTCAAGCCAGAACATAAATATCGACTTCGCATCATATTACACTTACTCATTATTTTATGGGAGATCTTATACGGTACATGCTCTTTACTAAGATAAGAACACAACACATAGGTTCAAAATGGTAGCGGATACTAGCATTATTCCGTATACAGATTCTATCTAAAGAGGAAGGTGGGAAGGGAGGATAAAGTCACACCACGGATGATTCTGGTCTATCACGGATGATTCTGGTCTATGATGTCAAGCGCGGTTGTTTGCGGCAATTGCTTTCTTTGCCCATTTTTCGATGGTGATGCTAAGAGTGTCGTAAGAAATTGGTTTAGCCAGAAAATCGTTCATACCGCATTCTTTGCATTTACGTTGATCTTTCTCGCTTGTGTTGGCGGTTATGGCGATAATCGGTAGCATTTTGTGATCGGTGGCTAAGCCCCTAATTTGGCGCGTTGCTTCAAACCCATCCATTACCGGCATTTGGCAATCCATGAGTACTAAATCTATTTCTTGTTCTTTAAATACATCCACGGCGACCGCGCCATTTTCGGCCAGCACGGGATTTGCCCCCATTTTTTTAAGCATTTGTTGGGTGATGAGTTGATTGGTTTTATTGTCTTCCACGACGAGTACATGCAGATCCGTAACGAGATTGATATTTGATGTTGTCTTATCATTTTTATCCTCAACTATTTCAACGGTTTTAAATCCGACGATATCAAATATGAGTTGAACACATGTGCCCTCGTCAAGCTCACTGGTGATCTTAATCTCCCCACCCATCAATCCCATTGTTTTTTTGCAAACAGCCAGTCCAATTCCTAAACCTCCGTATTGTCGAGTATAAGATTGATCTACCTGAGAAAACGGTTCCATGATGGACTCAATGTCGGTCTGTGAAATACCGACGCCTGTATCCGTTATGGAGATAACGAGCCTAGCATTCCCAGTGTCTGGTTTTTCGATCCTGCCTCGAATAGTGATTCGACCACTTTGAGTAAACTTAAGAGCATTGTCGAAAATATTTGAAATTATCTTTTTGTATTTTTCTTCATCTGATTCAATCTCAATAGCCCTCAGCGATTCAATGTCAAGGTAAACCTCTATATTGCTTTCCTTGATCTCGTTTTTTCGTAGTTCAATTAGGGAAATGATCGGATGGTAGGGAGAGAAATAATCGTGGCTGACTTTAGTGTCTTCAATGTGCAGCTCAGAGAAACCAATAATGCTATTGATAAGACCAATCATTTCGTTGACAGAGCGACTAATCACTTTGAATAGGCTCTCGATTTCTTCGGGTACAATTGTATTACTCTCTTTTGCCGTTTGTTGGGTAGCACCTTCCAGCAGAGCGAGAGCCCCCGATGCACCGTTAAGAGGTGTTCTTAACTCATGGCTGATTGTAGACAAAAAGGCATCCTTAACGGCGTTAGTTTTTTTCAACAATTCATTGTTGATTTCTAATGCCTTCCTATTGCTAGTCTCTAGCTTTAATCGTTTAGTTTTTTCTTCGTTGGTTTTGGTTCCTGCAGTGATAGCTATCGTGATTCCTGTTAAAACAATACCAATAAATGCTGCGTTGAGACTGAACCAGGTGTTTTGAATAATATTCGCTGATGCCAGAATGTAGATCACCAGTCCAATAAACGTCGGAGAAAAAACCGTGATCCCCAGCCAGCCCATTCTCTGTTTTAAATAAATTCCGTAGCTGATAATGACAGGTGTGATGATTCCACAAATGCCACACACAAACAAAGTCCACTGCCAAAGTCGATAATCAGTTGTGAAAATAAATAGGCCATTGATAGCAAAAATAGAAAACAGAATTAAATTGACTTTGTTTAGGGCAGGGTGAATATTTTTTAGTCGCACGTAAGCACCCGCGTGCAGTAAGAAAAAAGCGGCAGCCCATGAGCCAAGACCCCAAAGATTTGCAGTTAACCAAACCCCATAACTTCCCAAGTAGGGTTGGGCAATGCCCATGAGTAGGCTGACGCAGATTGTGGCAATAGAATACCAAATAAGATAATAGTATTGTTCTAGATCCCGCAGAGTAAATGACAACAGTACGTTATATCCAATCATTAAAAAAAGCATGGCCACAAGCATATGGCTGCCATGGGTTATTAGATTTCCCGAAATGAACGCGTCGCGCATTGATCTTATTTCTAACGGAATGATGAGGGGGCTTTGAGAGCTTATTTTCAAATAAAGCGTGACAGGCCCTATCCCCGCCGGGGGCAAGTAAAAAAAGAAACCATTGTTTTTTATCTCTCTCTGTTCGTAGTCCTCTAATGCCCCGGTTTTGTATGGAGTTAACCCTTTTTCAGAGGGTCGATATATTTCAATATGGTCAAGGATGGGGTTACTCAGACCCAAAATTATATCCTTTTCATGGGGAGTGGTTCTCTTGTCTTGATAGGTGATTTTTAGCCACACGGTGCTACGTGTAAAACCAAAGTTGATGGGAAAGGACGTGTTGAGTTTGAATTGTTGTTGGTATTCCTCTTCAAGTATTTCACTAATAGTTAACGAGGCATTATCGAGAAAAAAATAAGCTGAAACATAGGCGGTATTATCGTAGTTCTGGTCGCTACTCTGGTCGGTTATAAAATTGATGGTCGCATTAGAAAAACTAGAAAATAGACAAAGAATGAATCCAAAGAAAATGTTGCGAGTAAGAACAAGCCAAAACGTACTATCCCTTATGATCTTCGGTCTTGGAACGCGATTTTTGGGGAATAACATGAAATCTACTGCCTTTTTCTGTTAGATATCTGTAGTTCCCGTGGGGATTAGTTAGGTTTCACTTATTAGTCTAGCAGAGGTTTAAAGGTACTTTTAAGCTGGGGTGGCTATACGCCACTTTTCTCAACATACGTCGGCCTGCCCTTAATGCAGGCAACAGCCCTCATTTCTGCGGCGCTAATGCGTATAGCTACCCAGATGAATCAAGCTTAAGTCGATTTTATTAAATAATTTGAATATTTATGCAATCAAACTCGCCTTCCATTCGTCTACTACTTGATTAAACAGGATCTACCAATAACCGCAATGATCACACCAGAATCTATCACTATCAGGAATAATTATGAAAAATAAAAACACGAGCATCTCAACGGCTATCGCAAGTGCGCTTTTGATTAGTATCAGCACACTTCCCTCCACAGCCTTAGCCGCGAAGCCAGGGTTTGAAAAGTGCCAAGGTGTTGCGAAAAAGGGAATGAATGATTGTGGCACGACTTCACACAGCTGTGCGGGTCAAGCCACCACAGATAATGATCCGGAAGAATGGATTTATGTCCCAGAAGGAACCTGTAAGAAAATAGCCGGTGGTAAAGTGAAATAAACTAAACCCATTTAAGACAATAAAAAAGGTCGAGTTCGACAGAGGCCGGAACATACCACGGTTCATATCAAATGTTGGATTCGGCATAAGACTTCTTAAGTTGAAATTAAATTAATCGGATAGAGTAGTCAAAAGATATGGATCAAAACGTTATAGAAGGAGTCGGTGTCGGTTTTCGAGATAGTCATTTTGATGACATCTTAGAAGAGGACCACAACATTCAATGGTTTGAGCTTCTCACGGAAAACCATTTGGTTGAGGAGAGTATCCCTTTCTATAAAGCAGAGAAAATTCGAGAAAACTATCCGATGACACTCCATGGCGTTGGTATGTCATTAGGATCTACTGATCCCCTTAACTTAAATTATATGAAAAAACTGAGCACCCTCATAAACCGACTTGATCCTGCCCGTGTGTCGGATCATTTAGCATGGGTGTCTCATAATGGGGTGTATAGCCATGAATTACTGCCGCTACCGTACACAGAAGAAACACTGAAACATTTAACCACGCGAATTAATCAAGCTCAGGATATCTTGGGTAGAACTATTCTTATCGAAAACCCCTCATCCTATTTGTCATTTACTCATTCGGAAATGAGGGAAGATGAATTCCTTATCCAGCTGATGACATCGACAGGCTGCGATTTATTACTGGATATTAATAACTTGTATGTCAGTGCTATCAATCTTAAATTTGATCCACTGGTTTATTTAAAGACCTTGGTGCCAAGTAGAGTTAAAGAAATTCATCTAGCCGGATATGAGATCCAAACAAAAACAAATCCTTTAAATGGCTCCTACACTCAGTTGCTCTTCGATACCCACGGACACCCTGTACGTCAACCTGTATGGCAGCTTTACGAGAAAGCCTTGTCCTTATTTGGTCAGATCCCGACTCTTATGGAATGGGATACAAATATTCCAAGCTTCCAAGATTTAGCCTTGGAAGCAAGCAAGGCTCAAAGCAAAATGGATCAGGGTATGCCACTTTACGATAAAACCGAGTCGCTCCTTACGGTGTTCAATAGATGAAGTTAGCTGAGTTGCAGAGGCATTTCTTAGAGCAGGTATTAGAGCCGGTATTAGAGAAAAAAAGGTTCAATGACAAGGAGTCCTCAACTAACCCTTTAGTCTTGGAGTTCATTAACTCGACGAACTATGGCGATGCTCAAGAGTTGCTTGGAATTTATAGAGGCAGTGCTCAGCATGGACTTAAGTTAGCGTTAGCTGATATTTTTCCAGTGTGTCAGCGTTTAGTCGGCGTTGATTTTTTTCGCCATTTATGCGACGAATACCTCCAACAATACCCCTCATTATCCTTTGACCTCGCACAAATTGGAGATATATTTCCACAATTTATTGCGGAGACATCCACTCGCTTAAACACGGAGACTCTCCCCTACCTAAGAGATGTGGCACTTTTAGAGCTCAAATGGCACTACGCCCTGAATCATTCCTTACGCACTATAACCACAGTATCATCAACAAAGGTAAGGCCGCTTAGTGAGTTATCTGAGGTCAGTGGTGATCATCAACTGTCAATTCGGTTCCAGGTTTCGTCGACTGTCCAGACCATNGACTCCAAATTTCCAGTTCTCACAATATGGCGGGCAAACCAGGAAGAGACACAAGACCAACGCGAAATCCATTTATCAGAGGGGAGAGAAACCGTTTTAATCTGGCGTGATTCAANCTTTACCCTACGAACTGANGCTATTAATTCCTATCAACGTTTATGGATTAGTGCCTTGCGACAAAAACAGTCCCTNGGTGATATCGCATTGTTGTTGGAAAATGAAGTGNCAATCGGCCNCAAACATGATCAGAAGACTACAGTCACCACTGAAGTCAATAACGATCATATCACGACTATTGAAGAGCTATTACCATGGTCAATTCAACAAGGTTTGATTCATGGATATTGGCTTAAGAAAAACAACATACCGTAGCCAATGGATACTCTTGCACGCGAAGAAGACTATATAGAAACAACAGATTAGAGGATCAAAGTATGTCAGCATTACAATACGCCGTCAGTACATCGAAGCTAAGCCTTAAAAGTTTAGACGCCATTCAGTGGGTGTTCTTACTGGTATTGCGACTCTGGTTGGCAAAAGTATTTTTTCTGTCTGGATTAACTAAAATACAAAGCTGGGAAACCACGTTAATGTTGTTCGAGTACGAGTATGCAGTTCCATTGTTATCTCCCTATTTTGCTGCTGTTTTAGCGACAATCGCAGAATTGATAATTCCAATTGCACTCGTGTTAGGTTTATTCACTCGACTGACTATTATTGCGTTATTTCTGTTGAATTTAGTCGCCGCCATTTCCTATCCAGACATCAGCCCAGCTGGTGTAAAAGATCACTTAATTTGGGCGCTGGCTTGCATTGTGCTATTCTTCTACGGTCCGGGTTTAGCCGCACTCGATTACTTTATTAGAAGAAAGTGGTTTGAATAAGTTTCATTTTTTAGAAAAGTAAATAGATGATATCTAAAGACCAGCTGAATAGCCTCTATCGATACGCATATTCATTAACTCACAATGAGGATGCGGCATTCGACTTGGTTCATGACAATGTTGAAAAATATCTTAAAGCGGATAATACGCGTATAGAAGAGCCACTACATTTTATCATGAGGTGTATTCGAAATAGCTTCATAGATGAGACACGAAAAAATAAATTGCGCTTAATCAAACACGAAGAGATTAAAGATGACCGAAATATAGCTAGCCCTTCCCTAGACGAAATAATAATAAAACAATCTGAGACAGAGGCGATACTGAAAACTTTAAGCGCCGATGATCGTGAATTGCTTTATCTCTCCGCCGTGGAAGAATACACCGTCCAGGAAATATCAGATTTTCAAAAAATCCCAAGAGGCACTTTACTCTCGAAACTGCACCGCATTAAGAAAATGTTGAAACGAAAATTCTCCTCCGAAGAGAATCACAATCAGAACACACCTCCATCAAAAGGAGAGTCCTTATGAAAAATAAAAATGTCTCCTTACCAGAAGCTTTAAAAGAACATTATGGGTCCAAGGAATTATCAGAATCTCAAATAGATAAATTAAATAGGTTGCAACAAGAACAGACAGATCTGATCCTGGAGAAAAAGAAAAAGCCAAACATCTCTGAGCTTTCCTCGCTATTCAAAACCAAAAGGTCCGCGGCCATCGCTGCTTCGGTGTTAATTGCGTTAATGTTATTACCTTTGCAACGTCTATTTGTTAACTATCAGCATTCCAACACAGTTGATCTCATTGTTGCTGAGGTGGCTTACAACCATAACAAACGGATGAAAATGGAAATATATTCAACAGGTCTACCAGAAATCAATACCTATTTGGAAAAACTCGACTTTAACCTGATCAACTCGGGTGTCGTGAGTTCAAAACTTTACTCCATCGTAGGTGCTCGTTATTGCTCTATTCAAGGTCAGCTCGCCGCTCAGTTAAAAATAAAAGATAAAGAGACAGGCGAGATGTTCACATTTTATCAATCCAAACGGCCAGACGGGTTTACTCTTGAGAAGTTGTACGAGAAGAGATCTACTGGTGCCTTAGTCAAAGTCTGGCTAGAAGGCGATTTATTGCTAAGTCTCGCAGGTCAATGACTTGGGAACCCAATTTCGTACAAAGTCGATACATAGCCAAATTAGATACCACTGTATACGCGGTTACTATTGTTTATTTTGAAGTATTAAATTTGATCTGAAATTCCGAAGCCTCCCTTCATTAAATTGTATTTGCAGCTTTCTCAGAAAGGGTGTTAATGTTTCTCAAAATATTTCTCTCGAAATAAACAAATTCGTATTAAATAGACCGTGAAATAACAGAGGATACAAATAACATGGCTGATTGGGAAGACAGGATAAAGCAAGCAAACGAAACTTTTAGTCGGTTCGTACCCGAAGCCGAACCGGAGCGCGTATTCGCTTCCATGGAACGAAAATTGGGTGCGTTAGGCACCTTAGCGTTTAGCGCGGTGGGGGAGATGTGGAATCGACCTCAACTCAGTCGCAGGGACCGTAGTTTAATGATCATTTCGGTGTTGGCCGCCCAAAGCCGCGACGAAGAGCTGGTTGGGCATACCAAGATTGGCTTGAAACATGGCCTCACCCAGGAAGAGATCGAAGAAATAAACCTTCACATTGCAGCCTATGCTGGCTTTCCTGCTGCCATGGCCGCCAGTCGGTACATAGACGAAGCCTTTTGCGAAGCCTTTAATGTCGATAAAATTACAGATCGCAAACCGGCAGAACATTTAGACGATGATGAACGTTTGAAGCGTGCAGCAGATGTCCGCAGGACACTGACAGGCGGGCGAGCAAGCGACAACCCCGAGCAAGACCTGGCAAATTTACAGTCACATCTTGGCGATCTAGGGGAATGGGCGATGAAGTGGGCCTTCGGAGAAATCTGGTCCCGACCACAACTTTCCCGCAGGGATCGTTCACTTGTAGTGATCGCAATACTCACCGCCCTGGGGCAAGAAGCAGAACTCGCCTTTCATGTTCCAGGCGGCTTGAATCATGGGCTAACTGTTGAAGAAATCGAAGAAATGATGACACATATGTGTCTTTATGT
>JAESQG010000061.1 GCA_016765265.1 Pseudomonadales bacterium
GACTGATTTTAATTTTGACTACAGATCCGACGATTAAATCTTTTGGTGTATCGAAACACAGTCCTCCCATACTGACGTTGTTTAACTGGAGGCTGAGTTGTGCACTATTGCCCTGGGGCGAAATAACGATGGGAACGTCGGATGGGTGTCGTATATACTCGCGCGATTGATTTTTGTTCATGGCATCTATTTAATTAAGGAGTGATTAATTAACGATCATTTCATATTAAAAATGCTTAAAGTGTCAGTTTTTTTAATAAATTTATTAAACCTTATATATTGGTGATAGCTAAGAATTAAAAGTGTCGCAAGAAAAAGTAGAAATTTTTTTTCTGAAAAGAAGAAGGATGAAAAAATGGGACATAGTGCTCAATTTACCAACAAAGGCGAGACAAAAGATTGACTGTACATAGGAGTGAAGTACGGGTTTTTGGCATCAGTAGCATAGTGTTTAAGCGAACCGGGTTAGATCTAAGGGGAAGAAAGGCAATCGCAGGCTTAAGTGATTGAAAATCAAATAAATCAAAAAACGGTACATCCTTTGCTACTCTTGTAAGAATCATGGAAGAAGGTACTGCATAAAGGTTGAATCGTTATGGCCACTCTCAAATTCTCAAAGGAATCCTTACTCAAATATCGCGCGGGTCAAGAAGAAGCAAATGTCAGTGCACTGGATCTGAAAGTTGCACGTTCAAATGCGCTTTTTGATCGGCTAGGTAAGAAAAAAACCAATCAAGATGACGCAGATCGCGGTTCCAACGAATACAGGATAGGTTGGCTTGAAGGTAAGCTTGAATACCAGAAGAAACATAAAGCTGTGTTGGCTAAAACCAACAAGAACTCGGCGGAGGCACAGTTGTTGATTGCTCGACTGCATTCAGCACAGAAGGACTTTAAGGCATTAAAGGAAAGCCAGTTGATGCTCAACCGGTCTACTCAAAACTTAAGTGACCAGTTACAGCATGGGGTACAAAAGGTTGATGAGTGGGAAATCCGTAGTGACGCCAGTCAGGAGCGATTAGAAGAAATATTAGGAGAGGCAGAGCACGCGCAAAAGAAAGCGGAGGAAATTGTATCATCCGTTGACCAAGTAACGAATGGGCTAATTGAGCAGTCCGGCGATATCGATAAGTTAACACAGCAGAGCCAAGAGTTGCTTGGTCGCACTGAAGAATCTCGATGGCTAGCCGAATCGGTATTAGTGAAAGTTGAAGAACAGCAACAGGCGATGGAGAAAGATTTCTCGCAGCAGATGCAATCATACGAGAACATCGAAGAGAGAGTAGGGAAAACCGCAGAATCCGTACATCAAAGCTATCGAATGGTAGAGGACGGTCTCCATCAGGTTGATAAAAGTCTTCAGAAGGTAAGCGAGAGCCATCAGCAGGTAGAATTAAGTCATCAGCGAGTGGAATTAAGCCATCAGCAAGTGGAAGAAAGTCAACAGCAGGTGCGGTTGAGCTACGATAAAGTNCTGGAGTTGGCCCAGGNAACCCAAGAGAGAATCGCCGAAGCGCTTAGCAAAGAGCAGGGAGTCGCGAACTTTGCTAAAGAGGCGGAGCACTATCTTGATGGAATGAAGGCGGTGTCTGAAAAGACAGAAACACAATCAGCTCTTAATCAAGCGCTGTCGGATAAAGCCGAGTCTGTTTTGAGCCAGGTTGAAGCGGACCTGAAAAAGAATGCACAGGCTCGGGAATCCATCGACGAGGTATTTGAGCGGGCTCAGGAGATTGAAAGACAGCTTAAGGCGCAGTTCAATGAGTTATCATCGAGTAATATTACCCAANGGCAACAGCGGTATGAAAAGGTAGAGCAACAGGTAGAGGAACAAATAGAACAACAAAAACGACAAAGAGCTGAGCAGGCCGATCAGTTTAGTGTTTATCAAGATGAGCTGGATAACAAGCTAGCAGATTTTGACTTAGAAAAATCAAAAATAAATAAGCTCGCCAATACTACCCACCACAATATTGAAATCACTCGAAAGCAACAGACTAAATTAGAAGCTCAGCTTGAAGATGCTAAAAGGCAAAAAGCGCAGACCTCAGCAGTGCGAGATGAAATAGCGCAAATTAAGGAAACCATTAATGATCAAATTGACTCGAGCAAAGAAGTACTATCCAAAATCGCGGCAGGACTGCAAAAAAGTAGTGTAGACCACGAAATAATCTCACAGCATATAGAGCAAGCGCAAGGGGTGGATGCAAAGTTAAAGGGCGACTTCAACGAGTACATTAACCGATGGCAACAACAGAGCAAGCAGGCTGCAGCCGAGCAGCAGCAAAGTTATCTAGATCAAATAAGTCAATTGAATGAATTTAAAACTAATTTAGATCAAGGCATTGATGTCAGAGTCGCTAGGGCGATTGATGCCGTACATCAAGATATAGAAGAGTTACGTAGTAAGCTCGATGGAGAACAATACACGCACGGCGTTGGTCAACAGCAATTGCTTGACCATGAAGAAAGCACCAAGAAAATCATTGCGGAAAGTGAGCAGAATAAACGGTATATAGTAGCAACGCTCAAGCAGGCTCGGATTACGGCNGTAAAGTGTAATCGTATAAATGAGC
The DNA here is from genome assembly GCA_016765265.1 of Pseudomonadales bacterium. GTDB lineage: Bacteria > Pseudomonadota > Gammaproteobacteria > Pseudomonadales > DC-out160 > DC-out160. The sequence goes on from JAESQG010000061.1 coordinate 2,577, forward strand.
AATGTGTAAAATTATTAGATCACGTCAATGCCTCAGAGTTGCATAACAACACTCTTCACGATGCGTTGCGCTTGGACATGGAAACTGTATCAGATAAAACAGAAGCGATTCGATTGGAGAGTGATGAGACAAAAAATCAAGTAGCCGGGATGCTAGAGCAGTTGATGCAACAGGAGCGAGACTTATCATCGTTACGTGTGTCTGCTAATAAGCAACGAATGTTTATTAAAACTGAAGTCGATANGTGGACTCAGAAGGACGGTTTGATAGACAGCCACTTATCNAAAATTGATGANGCGGTACGTCTAAGNTCGNAAGTAAACGATGCCGCGAAGGCGAAGGTAGATTCGTATATCGGAGTGATAGAAAAAGCAACAACATCCTTCGATGAGGCAAGAGCCGTTACTCTCGCTAATCTGGCAAAAACTAAGTCACTCCATGAAGCGGGTGANCAGCTGAATGAAGGAATGCAGGCATTACAGAGTGATGTGGAACTTGGGCAGAATGCTTTTGAGCAGGTTAAAGCAGAAACCATAGAAACCAGTGCTACCGCTAAGCGGTTAAATGAGCTCACGCAATCTAAACAAATTGAATATGATCGGTTGGTTACGGATGTGCGTGGCGTGAGGGAAGAGGCTTTTCGGCTCAGTAGCGCAAATCAGAAGGTAGTGGAAGAAGCAAGTGGGATTAATGCAAATAGTCGACAAACACTCAGTCAGGCAAGAGAGGCTGAAAAACATATACAAGAAATTGAGAACAGNGTTAACCAAGCCTTAGGGCAAATGGAAGGCGTTTANAGGGAAACGCAGCAAGGACAGTCCTCCATTGATACGCTNTTGCAAAAAGCGCAGCAGTCATTTAAGGATTTGGGCGAGCTAGAGCAAAGTGTTGAGGCTCAAAAACACTCTCACCAGCAGTTGGTAGATGAAACTGCAGTTAAATTGAGTGAGTGTGAACAACAGGTTTCTCTTTCAAAGGATTATGCAGAACAATCAAGAGAAGCGGTAGAATCAAGTGTTGCATTAGTTAAAAAAAATGTTGCTTTGCAAGATGAGGCTCGACAAATTAATCAAAGCACCAGCGAAAAAGCCTTATCGCTTGAAGCCCATTATCAACAAACGCAACAGTTGACTGATGAGAATAAATCTCTGGCCGAATCGTTAACATTAGNCATCGAAACACAAAAACAAGAAATGCTAGTGCATAATGATGAACAAGATAAAATTGTCCACCATTATGAGGAAAAACTATTGGCCTCGGAGGCAACAAATGAAAACCTGGAGAGTAGCCTAAAGCAAGCGCAGCAGCTTAATAAGGAACAACAAATACTTAAAGAACAGATTGACGGACAATTAAATGTCGCGATGCAGCAGCAAGCGCAGTTTCAGCAGATGTTGGAAGATGGTTTTCATAAACAGGAGGGATATCAAAAGAGTTTAGTTGACGCGCAAGGACTTAATAGAAATTTGCAGGATAAAGTGACCGAATACGAAGGAAGGTTACAAACCGCGGAATCAATTAGTGAAAAAAGCGANACTGCTAACCAAGCTTTAAAGCAANAGTTAGTTGAAATTGAAAAGGTAAACGAAACTGTGCTGACTCAGGTGGAACAGTACAAACGACAGAACAATCAATTTTGTCAACAGCTAGAGGAAGCTCAAACGCGAAATAAGGAGACCAAATTAACCAACAAGGAATCGCAATTAACCAATAAGGAATATCGATTAACATTAAGAGAGCTACGTAGTGATGTCAATGATCTGAGACAACAAACGCAGATGGCATTAAATACGTATCCTACTAATGCCATGTCTCGCCCTGAACAATTAGTGNGGACCGCTGGGGATTCATCATTGCCCGAAGATACACAAAGACGGATCTTACTGCTTGAGGAGGAATTGGAGCAACTGAGAGCTGAGCAATTACCGATTGAAGTGTCAGAACCCTCATTCACCGAGATGACGGTGGATATTGGATTAGAGCAGGACAGAGATGTCGTCTTGGACCAGTTACAAACACTCTCTGATGTGGTGGATGATAATGAAAACATCAAGAAAGCTGATGGTACGGCTGCTCGTATAAGGAATTTTATGTTGTCGGCTTTTATTACTATCGCTATTAGTGGTACCGCCGGACTCGTTGCATATGATGGGAGTGATTATTTCGCCGGGCAAATAGCAACGATGATGATAGTCTCAGATGAAGTGGACATGCAACAGCTTGAAATTTTATTAAACAGAGCTGCCGATCTTAGAAACAAGAATGATTCTCTACCACTGAGCAAGCCCCAAGGTATAGTGACATTGCTAGAGAAAAAGGATACCTATCAGTGGCCTCTAGAATCAGATTCAAAAGAAGCTCAAATTCGTCATCAAAAATCACGCAACGGCATTCTGCTTGTTGCCGAGAAAGGATCGCCAGTGTTAGCGATCAATGGTGGCACAGTCGTCTACAGTGGGGCGGGCATTAGAGGATTTGGTAATCTCATTATCCTTCAGCACGAGGGTGAGCTGTTGTCCATTTACGGCAATAATAAAGATAATGATGTGGTTGAAGGTGATCTCGTGCTAAAGGGACAGGTAATTGGGTCCGTTGGAGAAATGGGACCAGGGGGGGCTGGTTTGTATTTTGAAATACGCTATCAGGGAGAAGTGGAAGATCCGTATCTTTATTTTGCGGATAGTGGAGCAGCCTAAGTTTATTGATGGTGATGATTAGTGTTTATTGAATTGCTGACAGTGGAGTTTTATTTGGAAGGATGTTCTTCATTGAAACAAAAAAGAAGTGCTTTATCGGGTTTAAAAGATCGCTTCGGCAAAATACATCATGTGGCGGTAGTTGAATCAGGTTTTCAGGATGTTCATAAAAGATCTGAATGGTCTTTTACTGTCTGCGCCCTGAATCAAAAAATTATCGACAAAACCATTTCTCAAATCGAACAATTTGTGCGTCTGGATATTGATGCTGAGGTGATTAGATTTTTTAGAGAAAGAATGTAGAGCGCTTATTTATATCCTCGTCGTCTATGACCTAAATTAGTAACAGCCCTGAGCCTGTTATACAACGATAGCCTGTTATACAACGATAGCCTCATCAGTAATGCATCTAATCAGTGGTTTCGAGCATCCATGTATCATCGGGTAACACGGTGATTTCTTCAGTAGTACTATTTATTGATTCTTCTAATTCAGCCAGAACTTCTTGAACTTCCGTAGCCCATTGCAGCCATGACTGATGGAGGGCCATTCCTCTTTTCAGTGCTAGACGAGCTAGTTTCTTATTAATACTATTATTGCCACTGGTCTGTAGGGTTAGTTCGTAGAGTGTGTCGAGCTTCTCCTGGTGTAGCACTTCGTGTCGTTTAATTTGGTTTTGTAGGACTTCGGGTTTCACCAGGTGGCCTACAATTAGCTTTACCATCAGCTGATCTTTGATTTTGGGAAGTTCCATGGGAACTTCTATCCACTTTTTAAGTTCTTGTAACCCAGTAGCAGTAATCCGATATATTTTTTTATTCGGTTTTCCGCTTTGGGTTATGGATTGGTAATCCACTAGCCCGATCTTTGCGAGTTTTGCTAATTCTTGGTAAATCTGTTGGTGACTAGCGTTCCAGAAGAATCCGAAAGTTCCATTGAATTTCCTTGCTATACCATACCCGGTGATCTCGCCAGTTTCGAGCATGGCTAAGATGGTGTGTTTTAGAGACACGGTGGGCTCCTTATTTATTATTGTTATTCTTTATTATAATTTTTTATTTATACGTAACAAATGCACTAGCGCTCCAGCTTAAAAGTCGAGGGCGTTAAATGATTTGTTATCTAGAGTGGCTATACATTAGATGG
>JAESQG010000062.1 GCA_016765265.1 Pseudomonadales bacterium
TGAGTCGATTTAATTGGTAGGGAGCTGTTGTTGAATAAACACTCATTGCACCTATCTTGCCCTCTAATAAATCATCATAATTCCAGCGGTGGGGTACAATATTGAGTTTGCCTATATCGATTCCTTCGTTAGCAAACATAGAAAGTATTTCGACTTCTCCCTGCTCACTCGCAATCATGATTGGAGCTTTAGTAAGATCACTGGGAGAAAGATAGGGGCTTGATTTTAATGTTAAAAGAGCATAGGGCGAGTGTTGATATATAACGCCTAAGGATTTGATGGGTAAGCCTTTGAGGTATAATCGTAATGCGTCACCTCCACTGGCAACACCGAAGTTGGCTCGTTTTTTTAAGACGGATTGATAAATGTTTTTCCCGGCGCCTCCTTCAATGATGGTGACATCAAGTCCAGCTTGTTTGTAGTACCCTTTTTCTTGAGCAATGTAATAACCTGCGAATTGGAACTGATGGGACCATTTTAATTGTAGTGAGACAGATTGCTGTGGCCTCGCGGTAGCCGTGTGAGAGACGGCAAAAGTGAGTAGCGCTAGACTTAATATAATTAAATGAGATAAGAGCATGCGCAGCCTAGCTACAATGTTAGTGCATAAGCTGTTAGCTGATAAAAGCATGCCTGGACCTTAAAGAAATGGACAGATTTTTCATGGCTTGGATTCGCTCTAAAATAAAGCAAAGAGGCAGCTGTGTACAGGTATTCAATTCCCTGGGCTCAACTATTATACGGTCTCTTGCCATTAGTTTTTTTCTTCGTTCTAAGTCGTGTTTCGATATGTAATTACTTTCAGTTCTTTTCAGTTTTATAGTTTACGCTTCAGAATTTCATTCACTTGCTGTGGGTTGGCCTTTCCTTTTGAAGCTTTCATTATTTGACCTACAAAAAAGCCCACTAATTTTTTCTGTTTGGATTCATCGCTGGCACGGTATTGTTCAACTTGAGCGGGGTTGTTTGCGATAACCTCTGCAACTAATTGCTCTATTGCTCCGCTGTCGGTGATTTGTCCTCCTCCTTGTTTTTTAATGATTTCATCCACTTCACCGTCGCCCTTGCAGAGCGCTTCAAAAACTGTTTTTGCAATTTTACCCGAAATAGTTTTGTCGCTAATACGTGCTAACAATTCGCCTAGTTGATTGGGGGCTACGGGCGAATTGTTAATGTCTCGATCATTTTTATTGAGATAAGCGGTGAGATCCACGGTCACCCAATTGCTGGCTAGCTTTGCATCGCCAGAGGACGCCGCTACTGTATTCTCGAAGAAATCGGCTAAGTCTCTGTTGGCAACTAATACTTGGGAGTCGTAGTTACTTAGACCGTATTGATCTATAAACCGCTGAGCCTTCTGTCGTGGGAGCTCAGGCAATTGGTTTTTAATCTCCTCGATAAAGTCATTAGTTAATTCGATGGGTAGCAAATCGGGATCGGGAAAGTAGCGGTAGTCATTGGCCTCCTCTTTGCTGCGCATGGGACGGGTTTCATTTTTATTCGCGTCGTAAAGGCGCGTTTGTTGAATAACCCTTCCGCCAGACTCGATAAGGTCTATTTGGCGTTCTACTTCAACATTTATTGCCTTTTCCACAAACCGAAAGGAGTTTATGTTTTTGAGTTCTGTTCGAGTGCCATATTCTTTTTGGCCGAAAGGGCGAATGGAAACATTGGCGTCACAACGCATAGAGCCCTCCGCCATGTTCCCATCGGATATATTCAGGTAGCGAATGATAGTATGAATATATTTTAAGAATGCGACAGCTTCTTTGGCTGAGCGCATATCGGGCTCGGAAACAATTTCAAGCAAGGGGGTACCTGCTCGATNAAGATCTATTCCTGACATGCCGTGAAAACTTTCATGCAATGATTTGCCTGCATCCTCCTCTAAATGGGCGCGGGTAAGCCCCACTAATTTTACCGATCCATCTTCCAAGTGGATCTCCACCTGGCCCTTGCCAACGATGGGGAATTCAGCCTGGCTAATCTGGTAGCCTTTGGGAAGGTCTGGGTAAAAATAATTTTTACGTTCAAAGATTGAGCGCCTGCCTATTTCTGCATCCAGAGCGACACCAAACATTACCGCCATGCGGATCGCTTCTGCATTAATCACGGGCAGTACGCCAGGCATTCCTAAATCGATGGCACATGCTTGTGTGTTTGGAGCCGATCCGAATTGAGTGGAGGCAGCGGAAAAAATTTTTGACTGAGTGGCCAGTTGCGTATGGATCTCTAAACCGATAACGACTTCCCATTGCATCTTTAATTCCTCGTCGTTCACTATAATTTGTTTGTGGGTTAGGCGTACTGCTGGGGTATTTGTTGATGCCAATCAGTCGCTTGTTGGTATTGATGAGCCGCGTTTAGTAAACGAGATTCAGCAAAATAATTCCCAATCAGTTGCAAGCCAACGGGTAGACCCTGTGAAAACCCTACGGGAATAGAGATAGCAGGTAAACCCGCCAGGCTGATGGCAATAGTGTAAATGTCAGATAGGTACATAGAAATGGGGTCGTCTGATTTTTCTCCCATTTTGAAGGCAGTGCTGGGCGCAGTAGGACTGAGCATGAGGTCTACTTCTTTGAAGGCGCTAGTAAAGTCATCTTTGATTAAGCGGCGTACGCGCTGAGCTTTACGGTAGTAGGCATCATAATAACCGGCAGATAATGCGTATGTTCCTACCAGAATGCGTCGTTGTACCTCAGCACCTAACGCTTCGCTTCTCGAGCGGACATACAAATCATTGAGATCTTCTGGGTCATCGCAGCGATATCCGTATCGAACGCCGTCAAATCGAGAAAGGTTGGATGAGCATTCTGCTGGTGCTATTACGTAATAAGCGGGGACGGAAAGGTCGGAGTGGGGCAGACTGATCTCCTTAAAGGATGCGCCTAATTTTTCATATTGTTTAATCGCGGAATCGATCAGTGTTTCGATTGAGGCATCCAGCTTGTGGGCGAAAAACTCTTTTGGTAATCCAATAGTGAGCCCGGTTAGATCGTTGCTTAGTTGAGTGGTGTAATCCTCAACGGGTTCAGCCATTGAGGTGGAATCTCGATGGTCTAAACCCGCCATCTCGTTCAATAATAATGCTGCGTCTTCCGCTGTCTGCGTCAATGATCCAGCCTGATCCAAACTGGAGGCGAACGCAATCATGCCCCAGCGCGATACGCGGCCATAAGTAGGCTTAAAGCCAGTGATGCCGCAAAAAGAGGCGGGCTGCCTTACTGATCCGCCAGTGTCTGTGCCCGTAGCGGCGGGAACTAGTCGCGCAGCCACAGCCGATGCCGATCCACCTGAGGAGCCACCGGGGACTCGATCCGTGTCCCAAGGATTTTTGCAAGGACCAAAGTAGCTGTTTTCACTAGAGGAGCCCATTGCGAATTCATCCATGTTGGTTTTGCCTAGGGAGACNCAACCNGCNGCATNCAACTTTTCAATAACGCAGGCATTGTAGGGAGGGATGAAGTTGGCCAACATTTTTGATCCGCAGGTAGTTTTTATCCCTTCAGTGCAGAAAATATCTTTGTGACCCAAAGGTATGCCAGTGAGAGTTGTGGCAGTTCCCGATTGCCTCAATTTGTCGGCATCGCGCGCTTGCGACAACGCCAACTCTTCGGTAATGGTGATAAAACTATTGAGTTGATTGTCGCTCTGCTTCATTCGGTCAAGAAAATGCTGCGTTAGTTCAACGCTGGAATAGGTTCCTTTTTTTAAATCCTTGGAAAGTTCAGCCAAAGTTTTCTTGTGCATTGTTGAAAGCCTGTGGGATAAAGTTGAAAGCCTGTGGAATAGAATGGAAAGCCCGTTGCACGGACGGTGTTTTGAATTTAGCGAGGTTCAGCTAGTCGATTACTTTCGGCACTAGATAAAGCCCATCTTCAGTCTGCGGTGCAATNGCTTGAAATCGCTCTCTTTGATCAGACTCTGTTACCTGGTCCACTCGAAATCGCTGAGTAGGGTCTAGTGGATGGGCCAATGGCTCCACGTTGTCAGTATTGACGGATTGCATTTGTTCAACAAATTTCAGGATATTAGACAGGTTTTCTGCGTATTGNATGGCCTGAGCATCGTCAATTTTAAGGCGAGCTAAAATTGCCATTCTGTTAATGTCGCTACGATCTAGCGCCATGGTGATCTCCTGAAGCTAAAGTATTAGAATATTAAAGTNTTAAANTAGTATGTGTGATAATNGAGCTTTTGAGGTGTTGGTATNAACGGCGAATTAACGCTGAATATTGCTTTGCCAAAACCTCTTATTTTCATCAGGCTCGCATTAAAAGCTGTGCTTAATATTGTATCAGAAATCAACTTATTTGGCAGGGAACAAATTATCACACATGTAGCCACTATTACTGTCNTTACCGCTATACTCTGCGCAATGAATTTTAAAAACCTTTCATCTTCGCGATGATGAGCTTGCTCAAAACCTCGGCCATTGTTACATTTGCCGCNGTGAATTTGGATGACTCATTGTCTAATCCGACAGTTATCTCATTGGGTTGATATCATAAGTATGTTTAAACGATTAAGAGGCATGTTCTCAACTGATCTTTCCATTGATTTAGGCACCGCGAACACGCTGATCTATGTAAGTGAACGAGGTATCGTTCTTGACGAGCCTTCAGTGGTGGCTATTCGACTGCAAAATGGACAAAAGAGTGTTGCGGCGGTGGGCACTGACGCGAAAAGAATGCTCGGACGAACACCGGGAAATATTACGGCTATTCGTCCGTTGAAGGACGGTGTTATCGCTGACTTTCATGTTACTGAAAAAATGCTTCAGCATTTCATTCATAAAGTGCATGAGAATAATTTTATTACCCCCAGCCCCAGAGTACTGGTATGTGTACCCTGTAAATCGACACAGGTAGAACGTAAGGCGATTAAAGAATCGGCGTTAGGGGCGGGTGCTAGAGAAGTTTATTTGATAGAAGAACCGATGGCGGCGGCCATTGGAGCAGGAATGCCGGTGGAAGAGGCCAGTGGTTCAATGGTAGTGGACATTGGTGGGGGTACCACAGAGATAGCCATTATTTCTTTAAACGGCGTAGTGTATTCTGAATCTGTGCGGGTGGGCGGCGATAAGTTTGACGAAGCTATAGTCACTTATGTGCGACGCAGTTACGGTAGTTTGATCGGTGAAGCAACGGCTGAGAGGATTAAGCANGAAATTGGTTCTGGCTATCCGCTAGAGCAGGTATTGGAAATAGATGTTCGCGGGCGTAATTTGGCAGAAGGCGTACCGCGCAGCTTTACCCTCAACAGCAATGAAATTCTTGACGCTCTGCAAGAGACCTTATCAACNATCGTGGGGGCGGTCAAAAGTGCTCTGGAGCAATCTCCACCCGAATTGGCCTCTGACATAGCAGAGAAAGGATTAGTGCTAACCGGCGGGGGCGCGTTACTGCGAGGTTTGGATCGTCTTGTGAGTGAAGAGACTGGATTGCCTGTTATCGTGGCAGAAGATCCGCNGACTTGTGTTGCCAGAGGNGGCGGCAAGGCGATGGAGTTGATGGATAAGCGTGGCTTCGATATTTTTTCGTCNGAATAATCAGTATTNAAGGATGAATAAATAGATAGGGACGAGAGAAGGGGTTCACAATAAAAACCATCTTTGCGCAGGGTCCGGCAATAGGGTTTCGCTTACTTGTTGTAATGGCGATNTCAATTGTTCTTATTTTCACCGATCACCGCTATGATNNCCTNGATATGCCCCGTTATGGATTGNGTGCTGTNGTGAGCCCTATTCAATATATTGCTCACTGGCCNNCNGCAATTTCAGCATGGACGAGTGGGCAGTTNTCTAGCAGAGAGTCACTTGAGCAGGACAATAAACGCCTTCGGAATCAATTACTGCTATTACAGCGTAGAACTCAGAAGTTAGCCGCCCTGGCCGCAGAAAACATTCGATTGAAAGAGCTACTTAATTCTTCCTCATTGGTTGATGATAATGTGATCGTGGCTGAAATAATTGGCGTGGATTCCGACCCCTATCGTCATCACATTATCTTGAACAAGGGTAAAAGTGACGGTGTGGTTGACGGCCAGGCTGTGCTAGACGCGCAAGGGCTAATGGGTCAGATATTGGAAGTAGGCCCTTTCTCTAGCAGTGCCCTGCTTATCTCAGATGTGACACATGCAATCCCCGTGCAAGTCAATCGTAACGGTGTCCGGGCTATTGCGGTGGGCAGCGGTGCATTAGATAAATTACATTTGGTTTACGTTCCTGATACCGCAGATATAGTGGTAGGTGATTTGTTGATTAGCTCTGGATTGGGAGGCCACTTCCCCTTTGGATACCCGGTGGCGGAGGTGAGTCATGTTAACCACGATCCTGGCCAACCTTTTGCTATTGTTGACGCGACACCCAAATCTAAACTAGACCGCAGTCGTCACGTACTCGTGGTTTTGAAGGGGGCTGCTAGTTTTTCCATCGATGATGAAGATGGAAAAATAGCTGATAAGGACGGGGGAACCCAGTGAAGAATGAATGAGCTTAGGTCGAGCGGAACGTGGGTGATCGTGTTCAGCTTGTTTGTCGCAATGATATTTAATGCACTACCGATGCCCAGTATGATTGAGTGGGGTAAACCCCAATGGGTGGTGTTAGTGATGGTCTATTGGGTTATTGCGCTTCCTCACCGTGTAGGAGTGACCACTGCATGGGTCGTTGGGCTTTTATTGGACATACTTGAAGGCACAGTGCTTGGACAACATGCGCTTGCTTTATCAGTCATTGCTTACTTCGCCTTTATTATTCATCTGAGGGTGCGTGTTTTCCCTCTCTGGCAACAATGTCTCACTGTATTTGTGTTGATAGGTATTTATCAGGTGATAATCCGGGTTGTTCAAGGCATGGTGAGTTCGGTGCCTGAAACAATGATGTATTGGCTTCCTTCAATCGTCAGTGCAATTTTGTGGCCTTGGTTGACGCTGTTGTTACGTTATTGGCAACATGAGTTTAGAGTATCTTAAACGCTATATAATATCGTATGAAGGATATGACCTAATGGTTTACAGTAACGCAGAACAGGTCGTATTAGCATCGGCCTCCCCCAGAAGGTTGGAATTACTTCAGCAAATCGGCGTCAAATGCCTAGTTATACCTGTTAATATCCCCGAAGTTCGCGTGGCTGGCGAAGTGCCCAAAGAATATGTGCAGAGGCTTGCTATCGCTAAAGCCCGCGCAGGCCGGCTGCTTGCGTCGGAAAATCGTCTCCGAGATTTGCCTGTTTTAGGTGCTGATACCATCGTCGTTTTGGACGTTGTTTTGGATGTTGTTTTGGACGTCGTTTTGGATGTCGATGAGGCTTCTGTTGTAGAGGTTGATGTGGATGACCTATGCTTGGGAAGTGAGGTGCTTGAGAAGCCTCGAGATGAAAAAGACGCACTTCACATGCTGCGCCTGTTATCTGGGCGGACACATACAGTGATGTCTGCTGTGGCGATGGTGGATGGCAAGCATGAACAGGGTTTGCTAAATCAAACTAGGGTTACGTTTCGCCCTATAGATGAGGCTGAGATGAAAGCCTATTGGGCCACCGGTGAGCCGGTAGATAAAGCAGGTGGTTATGGGGTTCAGGGCTTGGGTGGTGTTTTTGTTGAGAAAATTGAAGGTAGCTATTCTGGTGTGATGGGGTTGCCTATTTGGGAAACTTGCCAATTATTAGCTAATTTCGGAGTGCCTTATTGGTATTCAGGCAACAGGCTAAAGAGTTGAAGATGTAATGACTGAAGAGATTCTAATTAACTTCACCCCCATGGAAACTCGGGTTGCGGTGGTGGAGAATGGCGTTGTCCAGGAAGTTTATCTGGAACGTGAGGCAAATCGTGGCAGAGTCGGTGGTATTTTTAAAGGTAAGGTGGTTCGTGTTCTGCCGGGTATGCAAGCTGCATTTGTTGAAATTGGGTTTGAGCGAGCGGCTTTTATTCATGTTAATGACATTTACCGAGCACCGCCACGCACTGAGGAAGAGCCAAAACCTGTACCGAATATAATGTCCCTAGTGCGAGAGGGGCAAGAACTTGTAGTGCAAGTGATAAAAGACCAAATAGGGTCTAAAGGGGCTCGCTTAACAACGCAACTTTCAATTCCTTCTCGTTATCTCGTTTTTATGCCCTATGCCAATCATATTGGAATATCACAACGTATCGATGGCGAAGAAGAAAGAGAGCGTTTAAAAGGCATTATCCAAAACCATTTGCAGTCAGATGAGTCCAAGGGTGGTGGAATCATCGTACGCACGGTTGCTGAAGGAGTGGATGAGGCGGCTTTGATACATGATCTAATGTTTTTAGAGAAGCTATGGGTAGGGGTGTCTGAAAAAATTAAAAACAACTCTGCAGTGAGTGTCATTCATCAAGACCTTCCCCTCTATTTAAGAACAATTCGAGATAGTGTGAAGGACGATGTAGAGAAAGTAAAAATTGATTCCCTCGAGACATACGAAAAGATTATTGAATTTGTACGGGAATTTATACCTGAGGCAGAACCTAAGATTGAGCATTATTCTGGCGAACGCCCCGTATTCGAACTTTATGGAGTGGAAGAAGAAATACAAAAAGCGTTAGGATGTCAGGTACAGCTGAAGTCCGGTGGTTATTTGGTGATTGACCAGACTGAAGCGATGACTACGGTGGATGTGAATACAGGCGCTTATGTAGGTCACAGAAACTTGGAAGAAACTATCTACAAAACGAATTTGGAAGCCGCTCACTCTATTGCACGACAACTGCGATTGCGTAACCTTGGCGGTATCATCATTGTTGATTTTATTGATATGTTAGAAGAGGAGCATCGTCGACAAGTTTTACGCGCATTTGAAAAAATGCTCTCGCGAGATCATGCAAAAAATAAAATTACCCAAGTTTCCGAGTTAGGCTTGGTGGAAATGACCCGTAAGCGTACTAGAGAAAGCCTAGAAAGGATGATGTGTGAACCCTGTGGGGTATGTGGTGGTAAAGGATTTTATAAAACAGCTCAAACCGTATGTTATGAGCTGTTCAGAGAAGTGATGCGAGAAGCGAGAGCTTATGATGCGGACCGGTATTTGGTTATTGCATCACAGGAAGTTGTTGATCGCTTGTTGGATGAAGAGTCTGCAAACGTGGCAGATTTGGAGTCATATATTGGCAAAACTATTAAGTTTCAAGTGGAGAGTCTATACAATCAGGAGCAGTTCGATATCGTTCTATTGTGAATCAACTCAATGGTGTGATTATTAATTCATGAAAATTCGATCTGCAGTTGATTGGTTTGTATCCCGATTATGGATTCTCATTGTTGTCACTGTTCTGTTGCTTGCCGTTTATGTAGCGCTTGGACGTCAGGCACTGTCATTGCTGCCTAATTATCGAGTCGAAGCTGAGAACTTTCTTTCCGAAAAACTTGAAGTACCTGTTGTCATCGATGAGATATACGGCAAATGGGACTTATTTTCCCCCAGTCTTATTGTCAAAGGCGTTGCCATTAATCCTGATTCTTCTGAATCTCTCAATCTACCAAAATTGGGTGCCGCTTATGTGGAAGTGGAAGTGTTGGCGACGCTACTCAAGCAGGAACTCCGATTTGGCCGGATACATATTGAGGGTTTGCATCTGGGTGTTCAAAGGGATGAGAACGGGGGGTACTCGGTAATTGGGCTTCCAGTTTTAAATAAGAAGGACAAGAACGCGGAACTGGCTGAGAAAGACAAAGGGATGAGTATTGGTCGTCGCATTGATGCTTTTTTGGAGCAGGGGAATATTTTATTTAGCGATCTAAATATTGATTATTTTGAACGGGGGAGAAACGTAACTGTAGAGGCAGAAGAATTAAGAATCGGTAAGCGTGCAGGGCACTATGAACTGAAAGTGCTAATGAATGTCCAGAGAGAGAGTACGATTTGGTTGGAAATGACCGCTATCTTTGAGGGAAAACCCAATCAACTAAAAACGCTAAATGGGGAGGCATATCTCAAAGTATTGGAAGGCAACTTCGCGTCTTGGCTTCCCGAAGAGCCGTATTTGGGTTTGCGGATCAGTAATGTTGATCTGTCCACTGAGCTCTGGGCTGATGTTGCCAATGGTAAGTTGATAAAATTGCTCGGCAGTGTTGAAGCAAAAAATGTGACGGGTAGCGGTGTTGGGGATAGGCTTCTAACCCCCTTGGATAAAGTGTCCGCCAAGTTTTCCTGGAATCGAGTTGTGGACACCAAAGAGACTGGCTGGCACTTAGTGGTGCATCGATTTGATCTTGATTACGGCGAACAACGGTGGCGCAATCGAAAAATAGTAATTGCTAGCAACCGCAGAATATCAGTCAATAAGAGTGATCAGAATATTGTCCATATGCAGGTGAACGAATTTTCAGTTGCACCATTAGTAGACATGGCTATGTCTACTACATTGTTGACACCAGAGCAGCGCTCTCTTATCACGGCGTTAGCGCCAGAGGGAGGATTAAAAAATACATCAGTAAAATTAGTTCTTCAGAATAACGATATTACCCACTTTTATCTCAAGAGTGATTTTCAGGGCTTTAGGTTGACGGCGACGGGTAAGATTCCGGGTTTTGAAAACTTATCGGGGTATATTGATACCAGTTTAGAAGGGGGCGTCGTCGATATTGATGCTGTTGACCCCGTCCTCGATTTGACTACTATCATGCGCGATCCCATTCCCGGGCTGTTTATTAAAGGCCCCTTGCGGTGGCAGAAAAATAAGGAGGGTGTCTTTATCGAGACAGGGGTTATACACGCGGAAACCAGTGATATTCGGGGAGAAGTGATGGCCAGTCTTCAATTCTACCAGAACAAATCGATCCCGTTTTTACGGTTGCATGCCGGGTTGTTTGAGGGCGATGGATCGAAAATTTCAACTTACCTTCCGGCGAAAAAAATTAAAAAAAACTTATTAGATTGGCTGGATAATGGAATTGTTAATGGCCACATCGTTCAAGGTGATATTTTATATAATGGCCCTGTCAAAATAGATCCTAATTTCCAAACCCGCCGTACCATACAGATGCGCTTTCAAGTTGATCATACGGAGATAGAATATTTGTCAGGTTGGCCGAAGATTACCGACGGCGTAGCCGATGTGATCATCAGGGCAAGAGAGACGGAGGTTCAGGTATCGAGTGGCCGTCTTTCCGGTGCTCAAGTCAATAGTGCCTTTATACACATACCTGCTTTTGACATAGGGGAAACGCCGCGGCTGTTCATCAGTGGAAATGCGAGTGGTGACATAAGTGATGGTTTGCTCTTCTTGCGAGAAAGTCCCCTGGAGAAAAACCTAAGTGGATTTATTCACGAAGTGTCCGCCAAGGGAGAAATGAATGTCAAACTAGACCTTGGCTTTTCCCTTGCGAAACAGGGAAAGGGGAATGAAATACCGATGAAGACAGATGTTTGGATCGATGTGTCGAACAGCGAGTTACAGATAAAAGCGGCTGACTTAGGGGTGTTAAATGTGCAGGGGCGGTTGACTTACAGTGCCAAAGAGGGACTTAAAGCCGACAAGTTAAAAGGACGTTTGTTCAACCGCAATGTAGTGGCGTCCATAAAGTCCACTTTGATACGCGGCAAATTTAAAAAGATGGATATCGCAGTAAACGGTAGTGTGGATTTTTCTGACCTGAATGCCTGGGCTAAACAGCCTATTTTAAATAGGTTTAGCGGCGCAACCCGCTATAAGTCTGTATTGCATTTTTGGGCGGACAGCCAGGGGCAGCGCAATAGCATTGATATCAGGTCTAATCTCAAGGGCGTAAGTATCGATATGCCGCCGCCATTGTATAAAGCTAAAACGTTTTCACAGTGGACTAAATATTCAATGACTCTGGGGGAAAAAGAGGATCAAGATACTGTGGTTGAAGTTGCATCGGGTGAGAATTTTAATCTGATAATGGCAATTGATAAGCTGGGTGTGGAACGGGGTAAGTTGTCCTTTTCTTCTAATAAAGCCGAATTGCCCAATCACCCTGGATTAATAGTGGATGGACATTTGAATTATTTAGATATTGATGAATGGTCGGATTTTTTTGACCAGTTTGACTCCGCTAGTTCGCCAGAAAAACTAGATTCTAGAAAACTAGACAATAAGCGACAACGTACCCTACTCGAAAGTTTTAGACTGGCTGATTTACATGTGGACGTGTTGGAAGGTTTTGGTCAAGTGCTAGATGATGTCAATGGGCAAGTTATGTATTCAGGCGATACCTGGCTGATCGCCTTGCAAAATAGAAGCTTGTCGGCTTTGTTTCGGGTACCTAGCATCTATCTTGAACTGGAAGATTATGATGCTTTAGCTCAGACTAGGGCTTTTCCTGATGAGCTTATTGATGCCGACTTTATTTATTTGCGCTTGCCTGCGGAGGGGGAAACTGAGCCGCAATGGTGGGCGGGCCCCTTACCGTTAAGTAACGAAGAAGACATAGACCCCTTGCAGTTTCCTCCTTTTAAAGTGCGTGTAAGGGAGTTAATGTTGGGAGATGATGACTGGGGCCGCTGGCGAGCAAAAGCCACATTGACCGATCAAGGTTTGTTGTTTAAGGACGTGGTTGCTGATTTTAAGCAGATTCACTTGAAGGGTGATGTATTGTGGGAGAAAAAAGGCAATCATTCGGTGACTGAATTTTCTGGGGTGGCGACGACCAATGATGTGGCTAAGATGACCAATGATTTTGGTTATGATCCCACCATCGCTAGCACCGACGGCGTATTGAATTTAGTGATACATTGGCAGGGATCCCCCATTGATTTTGAAATGACGAATTGCACTGGAAATATGGCTTTAGCTGTAAAGAATGGTCAGTTATTATCAGTGGATAACGCCGCCTCTTCAGTTAGGGTCATTGGGTTGTTGAATTTCGAAACATTGGGGCGGCGGCTGAAGTTGGATTTTGGTGACCTGTATAAAAAAGGTCTCGCTTTTGATACTTTTGGCGGGAATCTTTCTATTAAAGAGGGGCTGGTAAAAACCGATAACTTTAGTCTAAAAGGACCTTCTACTCAGATGGAAATGAAGGGGACTATCGATATCAATACCCATGCGGTATTTCAACGAATTGAAGTGACGTTGCCTGTGGGGCGCCATCTGGTGTTGCCCGTGGCTGTGGTCGGGGGGCTACCATTGGCGGCAACGCTTTATGTTGTGGATAAGGCGATAGGTGATCAGTTGAATAAGTTGACCACCATTAGATTTCAATTAAAAGGGAACTGGGATGATCCTAAGGTAACTTCGGTTAAGCTTTTTAAGTGATTTGATGCCTTTGATTTGATGCCTTATTAGTACCCCCCTTAATTTTTCTATTTCCCTCCTACTAAGAGGATGATTCTATGCGCTTAGCAGCAATTCAAATGGTGAGTGGAAACGATTTGTCTGATAACTTGGTGCAAGCGCGTGAGTTGCTTGAACAGGCAAAAGCCAAAGATGCCGAGCTAGTCTTGTTGCCGGAAAACTTTGCGATGTTTGCTACCCCGAAATTGTTAGAAGTGGCGACGGAAGAAAAAAGTGTAGAGACTCTACAGCATTTTTTGGCGATGCAATCCAAGTCCTTGAACATGGCTATAGTGGGCGGCACCGTCCCGCTGTTAACACAAGATTCGGGTGATGAAGATAAGGGGAGGCGCGTTAGGGCCGCTTCCTTATTCTATGACGCGACTGGCAAGTGTATTGCCCGCTACGACAAAATTCATTTGTTCGACGTGTTAGTGGATGATGCCCAGGGCAGTTACTGCGAATCTGATAACATTGAGCCCGGTGATAATGTTGTTACGGTTGAATGGAATGGGATAAGCGTAGGAATGTCTGTTTGTTATGATCTCCGCTTTCCCGAACTCTATAAGATATTGATGAATAAAGGGGCGGATTTGTTATTAGTGCCGGCGGCGTTTACCCAGGCTACAGGCGAGGCGCACTGGCTTTCATTACTGCGTTCTCGCGCCATTGAAACGCAATGTGCCGTTGTGGGTGCGAACCAAGGCGGAGAAGAAACAGATATTTTACATATAACGCAAACATGGCGGTTTGTTATCAGTAAACCGGGAACTAAAGCTATAGTTAACTGGATCT
>JAESQG010000063.1 GCA_016765265.1 Pseudomonadales bacterium
GAAAGAGTCATCTTTGCAGTTAAGAATAAAAACGGTCGCCAATTACAATCGAGAAGCTCCACAGGCTGCACTCAAAATCCAGCACTTCAATACTTTGAGTGCCCACTCAATGATGAAGGTCTATTCCATACCCTTCTTAAAAAATCCTCTAGCATTTGGGTCAATAAAGACAATTTAGACAATGCTTTGAAACAATTGCCTAAAGAATTCCGTGACCACTGTCAGGTGGAGGAGTTCTTTATGATGTCCATTCTCAGAGGATCAAATACTCTGGGTATCTGCTACGTGGATCAAGGACCTAACGGCGAAAAACTACGTAAAGAGCATTACAACGCCTACAAGTACTTGTGCAACTCTGTGACAAAATGTCTCACGGCCCAAACCGGCCACATATCGATCAAATAGTGCTCATTGCTCACGAACTGATTCTTTTGATTTCCATCTTGCTGTAGAATCCGGATCTCCCTAGCTACCCGTCCCACCACAATTGCCCAGAGACCCGAAAGCGAGAATATCATGACAGTACCTTTAGGCTTGGTTGTTAGCCCCCAAGAGCTTCATCAATTTTTAGATAAAAATCAACTTTTAGATAAGAATCAATTGTTAGAGCAGCCAATGGATAAATCCAACCTTCTGATCTTGGACTTAAGCCAACCTCAAACCTATGGTAAAGCGCATATACCTGGTGCAATCCACCTACCTTTCGGGGGCCTCAATAGCGGCATCAAACCCGCAGTAGGGACCTTGCCTAGTATAGAGCGATTAGAACAAATATTTTCTCAGATTGGATTAACTCCCGACAAGCATGTGATCGCCTATGATGACGAAGGCGGTGGCTGGGCAGGGCGATTAATCTGGATGTTAGACATGATAGGGCATCCACACTATTCCTATCTCGACGGCGGCATACACGCTTGGCTCGGCGATAAACTCCCCACGGAACAAACTCCAAACTCGGGACAAGCGACTGATGTATCCATCACCTTAAAACAAAATCCCAGTGCAGATAAGGCATTTATATTGGAGCACTTGAATGATCCCAACATGGTCATCTGGGATGCGCGATCAAAGGAAGAATATCTTGGCTCACGGGTTGTCGCCCAAAGAGGAGGGCATATCCCAGGTGCAAAACATTATGAATGGACCACGGCCATGGACAAAAACAGACAGCTTCGCATACGTGATTTAGAGGAGATCAGACAAGAGCTAGCTGAAGAGGGCATTACTTCAGATAAACTCATCGTCACTCACTGTCAAACCCATCACCGCTCTGGGTTCACCTACCTTCTGGGAAAAGTATTGGGATTTGAAAACATCAAGGCTTATCCAGGATCTTGGTCTGAGTGGGGCAATGACGAGGCCACTCCGATTGATTCCGGAAATTAATACGCTTGAAAAACAAAAAATACGCTCTAATCATAGTCACGGGTATTTCACTTTTTCTAGTCGCCGTAACGCTTTTTCCGGATCATCCAATGAATTCCTATATAAAAAACCGTGTTTTTATTTTTGCACAATACCTTACGCCACAACACGCGTTATCCCGAGCCGCCGGTTTTTTCGCTAAGACAGAAAACCCTTCGATTAAACACTATCTGATTACTACTTTTGCTAATACCTACAACGTCAACATGGAAGAGGCGCTAGAACCTGATCTAAAGCAATACAAAAATTTCAATGCTTTTTTTACTCGCCAACTGAAGCCAAATGCCCGCCCTATCGATAATGCTGCCAACTCCTTTGCTAGTCCCGCAGACGGCGCGATTAGTCAACTTGGACAAATCAATGTGCAGCGAATATTTCAAGCCAAGGGGCATGACTACCAAGTAAAAGATTTATTGGGCGGCAACGAAAGCCTATCGGAACTATTTCTAAACGGCAGTTTCGCCACAGTTTATTTATCACCTAAAGATTACCACCGCGTCCACATGCCTATAGACGGCACTCTTAAGGAAATGCTCTATATTCCGGGAGATTTATTCTCGGTTAACACAGCTACAAGCGAAAACGTGCCCAATCTATTCGCCCGCAACGAGCGAGTAGTCTGCATTTTCGAAACTGAATATGGCCCTATGGCTATAATACTGGTGGGCGCCATGATAGTCGCGGGCATTGAAACAGTTTGGGCGGGAGAGGTTGCCCCAGCAGAACGAAAACTCGCAGTCACTCATTACAATCAAGATGACTTGCAAGACATTCGTCTCAAAAAAGGCGAAGAAATGGGCCGATTTAAATTGGGATCAACGGTTATATTGCTATTTGGTGAAAACAAAGTCGTTTGGGATTCGTCTCTCAAGGAAGGCGCTGCGGTTAGGATGGGCGAAAGTATGGGGGCTGGAGTGGAAGCGGAAGTAAACACCGGTAACGGCATTTAACATCGGCCATTTAACATCGGCCATTTAACATCAGGCATTCAAAAAATCAAACGCTAATACATCTGACAAATGCGACTTGCCTGCGGCCANCATTAACAATCGGTCAAGCCCCAAGGCGACCCCNGCACAAGGGGGCAATCCACTTTCCATCGCCGCAAGNAGGCGTTGATCTATCGGNCGTTGTTGANATGATTGTTGAGATGGATGATGAGATGGATGTTGAGATGCATGATGAGATGGTTGTTGATATGCATGATGTGCCGATTGACGAGAGGACTTNANCTGATCTGCNGTNAAACGACGCCGTTGCTCTTTGGCATCGGTTAACTCGTGGTAACCATTGGCTAGCTCCACCCCATTCAAAAAAACTTCAAACCGCTGAGCCACGCTAATAAGCTTCCCATTAATAGATACCTCTACAACCTGCGCCAATGCCGCCTGAGATTGGGGATAATCCACTACAAAAATAGGTTTACCTTGTCCGATATGAGGTTCAATGCAATGAGTAAACAGCAGGTCCAGCCAAGCGTCATTGTCATCCAGCGTCATCTCGCCAATATCGATATACTGCTTCGCCAGCTGCCGCAACTTTTCCACATCACAGCTATGAGGATCAATACTGCAATACTGCTGAAACAGATCGTGATAACTTATAATTTCAGCACCACTGGCAATGTCAGGACCACTGGCAATGTCAGTCCCACGGTCAAAATAACGAGAGCCCAAACATTCACATAGCAATTCATTGACCTCGTCAATTAGTTGTAAGTGATCCCAGTCCAATCGATACCATTCTAATAAAGTAAATTCGGGATTATGTTTGCGCCCAACCTCATCGTTGCGAAAGGCTTTCGTTATTTGAAATATTGAATCTGCACCATCGGCTAACAGGCGCTTCATGGCATACTCGGGGGAAGTCTGAAGATAATAAGTATCAGATAAAAAAGTGCTATCAACGATAAAGGGGGAAATATGAGGATCAGTAACGGTCCCTCGCGACAGTATAGGCGTTTCTACTTCAACCACATTTCGACGATCGAAGAACTCTCGTATTTTTTTAAGCAAAACTGCACGGGCTTTAATAATCTCCCAGCTTGCATTCGGTCGCCACAAAACCTTCTCATCATTATCGTCGTGACCCTCATCTTGAGGAGCCAAAACTAGGTATCTTTCGCTCTTGAAACGTATTCTCCAGTACGAGTATCGATGCGGATAACCTCACCGATCTGCACAAATAAAGGCACCCTTACCACTGCGCCCGTACTCAGGTTAGCAGGTTTGCTACCGCCACTGGCGGTATCGCCCTTCATCCCCGGATCAGTCTCTACTATTTCTAATTCAACAAAATTGGGTGTCGTCACCCGTAGCGGAANCTCGTTCCAGAGTGTAACAGTGCACATGGCTTCTTCCTTCAACCACTGAGCCGCGTCAGCCACTGCGGCTTTATCTGCACCTAACTGTTCATAGCTATTAGTGTCCATGAAATACCAGAATTCACCGTCGTTGTAGAGATACTGTAATTCGGTATCAACAACATCCGCAGCCTCAATGCTCTCGCCGGACTTAAAGGTTCTTTCCCATACTTTGTTGGTTTTGAGATTACGCAGTTTGACGCGATTGAACGCCTGGCCTTTGCCCGGTTTAACAAATTCGTTTTCAATAATGGCGCAAGGGTCGCCCTCAAGCATCACCTTAAGACCCGCTTTAAACTCACTGGTAGAATATGTTGCCANTGTACTTCACCGCTACTGATAATAAAGTTGAGTATTCTACGACGATTAGTCCNATTTATCCTATAAAACTCTACTGAACCCAGAGAAATGTGTAGGATANCTTCAACNACCTTAGCACGTACAATAATTNACCAGCNCNTCACTATGACACCAAAAGACCAAGAANAAATATCCCTACGCNACTCCACNCCAGGGGAGAATTCTTATTTATCNGCCNCTTCNTTACCTCNAAAAAATTTGATTCAAACAGTCTCGACTAACGAGGAACCNCAGTGGCAAAAAATATTCAGTGATGCCATTACAGACCCAGAGGAGTTGTTCTCCCTGCTCGATTTAAACAGCTCGCAAATTCCAGCAGCAATCCAGGCATCTGGCAAATTTCCACTTAAAGTGCCTCTGCCTTTTTTGCAGAAAATGAAACAATCGGACCCCTTTGATCCGCTTCTACTCCAGGTACTGCCCTCTGCTGCAGAACTTAAGCCGGTGTTAGGGTTTGAAAAAGACCCATTACAGGAATCCGAATTCACCCCCACTCCAGGACTACTACACAAGTACCATGGTCGAGCACTTTTAATAGTCTCACCCGTTTGTGCTGTAAATTGTCGCTATTGTTTTAGACGCCATTTCCCCTATCAAACACACCAAAGAAGCGCTGATCAATGGAGTGAGGCGCTACATTACATCGCCCAAACCCCCACCATTAACGAAGTGATCCTAAGTGGCGGCGATCCTCTAGCTATCAACAACAAACGGCTAAATCAGCTATTACGACACCTGGACGATATCCCTCATCTCAAGCGACTAAGAATCCACACCCGTTTCCCAGTGATGATACCCCAACGAATCGACTCCCAATTTGTACAAATGTTATCAGAAAGTCGACTGCAAAAAGTGCTCGTTTTACACGTCAATCACGCTAATGAATTAGACGACACCTTAGGCAATGCGCTACTAAAATTGCGCTCTACCGGGGTTACGCTGCTGAACCAATCGGTACTGCTAAAGGCCGTCAATGACAATATCGACAGCCTTACAGAACTTAGCGAAAAACTTTTTGAATACAGCATCTTACCTTATTATTTGCATCTGCTCGATGCAGTTGATGGCGCTGCTCATTTCGCAGTATCCAAGCAACAAGCTATAACATTACTAAGCCAGCTAAGAGCCCGTCTGCCAGGGTATTTGGTTCCTAAGATGGTACAAGAACAGGCATTTGCCCCGAATAAGGTCCCTATCGAGGCTTATCCTGCGCCCTAATCTGCCCAGCAACTTACAATCGATTACCGCAAAATAGAGCCAGATTTCATTGCCTTGCCTATACTTATTGATAGGATGGGATAAGCTTAAGTTATTGACTAAGCACACGAAATAGCGAGTGACAATAAAACTATTTTTGCTGCCCTAATGACAATCCTTACCCAGGTAAGTGATATTTAAATGGATTCTGGTGTAGAAAAATTCCAACTCAGAGTACCGCAGCAAGATTTGCGGAAACTTTCTTTTTGTGGTCACACCCAAAAAGTTAGCGGTGTGGGTTGAAAGTTTACCGAAGGTTAATATCGGTGAGACAGCTCGCCTGCTCTATGCCGCAATACAGGAACTCAACCGATTACAGATAGACCCACTCAATCGCTACCAACTACTGGAAACATTGCGCCCCGCTATCCACTATGTTTGCGATTCATTGTCTAAGCACTACTTGAACCAATCCGTTGTACTACCCGATAAAGCAAACAAGGTCGCCAACCTAGCCCAAGCTCTGCAAAATCATCTATCCATGGGTTATAAAGTGGCGGTGGTTCAGGGTATTGTTAAAATCAAAGA
This sequence comes from Pseudomonadales bacterium, assembly GCA_016765265.1. Classification (GTDB taxonomy): domain Bacteria; phylum Pseudomonadota; class Gammaproteobacteria; order Pseudomonadales; family DC-out160; genus DC-out160. Next base: position 5,933 of record JAESQG010000063.1, read on the forward strand.
CAACGGCGTCGCCCAAATGGTGGCGTCGGCAATCCATCGCGCTTTATCAGATTTGTCTCGTACACTGCTACGTTGCTATCAACTGTATTTTCCAACCCCAGCCAATTTATGGCGTGAATTACATCGTTTGTACCTTATCGCAGAGCACCACAAATTATTAGCTTATGAGATTGAAGACGACGAATTCAAAGAAACAAGAATCAGCGGCATTCACCATGCCTATCTCCGCTCGATCCTTATTGCCACAGCAAAACCAAATCAGCTGAGACAAAAAGAGATAGCGCTAATCTACGAAGCAACCACAGTTTGGAGCAAACTCACCAACATTAGCGCAACGCTAGATAAAAACCATCTTTTCGTGGCCAATCTAGCCTCAGATTCCGCCCCCGTTTACGCATCATTAATTGCCAATAAACAAAAAAGTCAACACTACCGCTATATCGATTGTAGAAATCTCGCCACTAAAATACAGGATATTTTAAGGGCCCCTGATCATTACTCAGAGGATACCAATTTTGATTTTTATTTACCTCGCGGCTGCGACGACGACTTACTCCGCCATCTGATTCAATCCTGGGGCCAATTAACCCAGCGAGCATTTTCACGCTCAAATAATAAAGGACGAATCAACATTTGTCTCGGCCATAGTGCTACACATTATTACTTAGCCGGCAAAACCGATTTCAATACGGTGCTCAGAGGTTTTCATGAAAGCGGGCTTGTGGACGATCATGACAACCCCTTTTTAAACGCTAAGCCGTTTTCGGGTCCAAATGAAGGTGCCAGTGACGTGTGGGCATTAGCCTTTGATGCAGGAGATGGCATGACAGGCCCCGACGCAGACAAATTAAATAAAATATCATTGGATGACGATACAGACCAAGAGAGCACTGAGGTCGAAGAGAGCCCTCCCTTATTTGATTATTATAGCTGCGGACTAATTAATACCAGCCCCGGTGGGTTTTGCGTTTCTTGGGGAGATCAAGTGCCCAAACTTGTAAAAACAGGTGAGATTGTCGGGATTAGAGAGGACAACCAAGACAATTGGAGTATCGGAGTCATACGTTGGGTTAAACAATTTAAAAATGAAGGAGCTCGAATGGGGATTGAANTACTGGCCCCTGACGCCACACCTGTAGGCACAAGAGTCGTTAATAAAGTGGGGGCAACTACTGAATACATGCGAGCATTACTATTGCCAGAATTGAAAGCAATAGGACAAANCGCCACACTNATAATGCCTAAAATCGCTTTTCATGTGGGAAATAAAATCTTATTAAACGAGCGCGGAGTGGAAGAGAAAGTACAGCTTATAAAACAAGTAACTTCCACCGCCAGCTTCAGTCAGTTTCAATTTAAATATTATAGCAAAGCAAGACCAAATCCAAAAAAACAAGCTCCAAACTCAACATTGAATAAAGACAGTGATTTTGATTCAATCTGGTCCAGTTTATAANATAAAAACGATAACTNAATACTTTCAGCGAACAATAANCGTCAGCAAATAAAGTTTTCAATGNTTAAAAACAGTCAATGANTAAAAACATTCAATGAACAAAATCAATCAATNAACAAAAACTATCAATGAACAAANCCAATGAAACAATCCGCTTGTTAATATTGCACGAATCTCAGGATGAAGCGGAACAAATAATTAACGCCTTAAGGAATTCAGGCCATGCCACCCGTGCAACACAAATCACTAGCGAAGAAGAGTTTATCGATCAGTTAAAGCAGCATTCTTGGGATTTATTGTTGGCTCGCCCTGACGCTGACGGGATTTCGGCAGAGATTGCCATCAGTCATATAAAAAGGATGGAAAAAGATATACCTGTCATTATTTTAGCCGATGATAATGACTCCGATTTTGTTACTNAGGGATTACAGTCCGGCGCAAGTGATGTTGTCCCCGCTGAAGAAATTGAACGTTTNATTCTCGTCGTCAAAAGAGAGTTAAAAAACCATGCAGAGCGTAGAGGCCGAAGAAAAGCTGATNTAGCGTTAAAAGAAGCTGAAAAACGCTGCGACATGCTATTGGATAGCTCACGTGATGCTATCACCTATGTTGTAGATGGCATGCATATTTACGCTAACCAATCTTATATCGAAATGTTTGGTTACGATGACCCAGACGACTTTGAAGGCGTGCCCATGATTGACATGGTGNCCTCCTCAGACCAGAANAAATTAAAGCAGTTCTTNAAAACCTATGCAGAAACAGAAGACAAAGAAGAGGAAGAAGAGTTTCGCTGTAAAGGCATCCGTACAGATGACACTGAAATCAACTTAAATATGATTTTCTCGCCCGCCCATTATGACGGGGAGCCTTGCACTCAGATTGTTATACGCGCCGCTATTGGTGATGAAAAACTAGAGGAAAAACTGAAGGAAATAAGCAGTCAGGACCTACTCACTAGCCTTTATAATCGACAATACTTTATAAAAAAANTGGANCACTGTGTAGAGAAAGCAGTAGAAGGTNGCGAAGCCTATGCACTGTTCTATCTCAATCTAGACGGTTTTGGCAAGATAAAATCTCAGGTGAGCATCGCCGGTGCAGACCTTGTACTAAGCGACGTTGCTACATTACTGAGGCAAGAGCTTGGAGAAGATATAATATTAGCTCGCTTTGGCGAGGATGTGTTTACCTTCATTTATCCACAAGATGATCCTGAGCTGGCCATAGAATATGGCAAAAAACTATGCGCTGCGATAGAAAATCACCTGTCCGAAGTGCAAGGGCGGACATTACAAGTCACGGCTTCCATTGGTATCGCGATGATAAACGACTCTTCGCCCAGCACTGAAGAGCTTATCACTAGAGCCCACTTTGCTTCAGACAAAGTCCGAGAGGAAGATGAAACAGCAAACGGCAATGGGGTACATCTTCATAGCACAATTGAAGACAGCGAGGAAAACGCTCAAGGAGGCCAAAAACAGCACACTAAAGCACAACTGCAAAAAGCAATTGACGGCGGAATGTTTAAGATCCTGTTTCAGCCCATTATTAGCTTACGTGGCGACAGTAGTGAATTCTACGAAGTGCTACTGCGGATGATCGATGACTCCGGTAAAGACATATCGCCTGACAAATTTCTCGCCACTGCAGCTGTTAGCAAACAAGCGGAAAAAATTGATCGTTGGGTGATTATCCAGTCTGTGAGAACCTTGGTGGAGCGGCGCAGAAGTGGTGTCGATACACATATTATTATCAATTTAACTCCCCAAACATTGAAGGACCCCACCTTTTTACCTTGGCTTAGTGTGGCACTAAAAGCGGCAAGAATCCCCAGCGACTGCCTTACCTTCCAGATTGCAGAAACCGATGCCACCACCTACTTGAAACAGACAAAGGCCTTTACCAAAGGTGTGGCAGAACTACATTGTACCACCAGCATTTCTAGATTTGGCGGCTCAATCAACCCCTTTAATGCGCTCAAACACATCACAGCAGATTACTTGAAAATAGATGGCTCTTTTATCCAGGACATCAATAATCCAGAAGCGAAAGAAGCGCTAAAAGAGCTAGTCAGTACAGCCCATTCCCACGGGAAACGAACCATCATGCCCATGGTTGAAAGTGCCAGCGCCCTCTCTGCACTGTGGCAGATTGGGGTGAACTACATACAAGGGTATTATTTGCAGCCGCCTTTGGAAAAAATGAACTACGACTTTAGTCACGAGGAATAACCTCACTTGCATTAGCATTAGCATTAGCATTGTTGGGAAAGGAAAGTGAATCTATCCGCGAATTAATTCCTGAAGGTCGCTATCTCTTACCCCCAGCAGATACAAAATACCATCCAAGCCCAATGTTGAAATTGATTGCTCGGCATTTTCCTTCACCAAGGGCTTGGCTCTATAGGCGATGCCCAGCCCTGCCAATGCCAACATGGGCAAGTCGTTAGCGCCATCCCCAACCGCAATCACTTGATCAAGCTTGATGCCTTCCTTCGCGGCTAGCTCCTGCAATAAAACGGCCTTACGTTGGCCGTCTACTACTTGCCCAACCACATTGCCCGTGACCTTGCCATTTTTAATTTCCAACTCATTTGCATAGACATAGTCTATACCCAATCGCTTTTGCAAAATGCGTCCAAAATAATTAAACCCGCCAGACAAAATCGCTGTCTTATAGCCCAAAGCCCGAAGCGAGCTAATCAGATTTTCAGCACCTTCCGTAATAGGCAAACGACTAGCAATGTCCGCTAAAACTGTTTCGGGCAACCCCTTAAGTAGCCCAACTCGCTGCTTGAAGCTCTCGGTGAAGTCCAACTCACCTCGCATCGCTCGTTCGGTAATCTCGACCACTTGATCACCCACTCCAGCGGCCTTAGCAAGCTCGTCAATGACCTCCGCTTCGATAAGAGTCGAGTCCATGTCGAAGCAAACTAAACGACGATTGCGGCGATAGGCATTATCTTTTTGAAAGGCAATGTCAGCCCCCAAGGAATTGGCGGCCTTAAGAAAAGCAGCGCGCATCTCATTCGCATCCTTAGGCTCCCCGCGAACATAAAATTCCACACACGCTTTAGCGTCTTTGTCGTCACCGGCGAGCCCTATGCGCCCGGACAGACGGCTTATATTAGCGATATTCAGATTATTCGCCGCAATAATATCCGTTACGGTGCTAATTTGAGAGGCTGTTAATTTTCTCGCCAGCAGCGTAACGATGTAGCAGGATTTACCTTGCCCTTGGACCCATTGTTCATAACTCTCCTCACTTATGGGTGTAAAACGTACATGCACCCCCAGCTCCGAAGTACGAAACAGCACATCCTTTAAAACAGGTGAGGTCGTCTTTTCTTCTGGCACTTCAACCAAAATGCCNATCGACAATGAATCGTGTATCACCGANTGGCCAATATCCAACACATTGACACTGTGACGAGCTAAAATTCCGGTGATGGAAGCCGTTAATCCAGGCTCATCCTTACCAGACACATTAATCAGTATTATCTCGCGCAATATTCTTTCCTTTATCGGTCTCTTTGACAACCCACTATCATACACTAAGTCGATTTACAAAAGCTCAGATTCACAGAAGCCCCGATTCACAAAAGTCCAGCCCCCACCACCAAGCGAGTCTCGACTTCTCTGTTTAAGTTTAAGACCGCCTCAACTTTTAAGACAGGTTCAACTATACTTCAATGTCATCATATGTCAGGAAATGAGTTTTTTCTACTTGGGACTAGGACCAAGCTAGCCGCCGCTTTATACTAAGGTTTACGATCGATTCCGGGGTAATGTGATAGATCGTAGGCTACAAACATGGTTTAACGCATTTATTGTGCGAATAATTTTAAGTAGAGCTTTAATACTGTTATTATTCAATAAATTACAATCGGTGGTTTACAACATTAAAAGTTTACTTCGACATACGATTGGTCGTTTTCCGATTGCCCACAAGGTATCGTTAGCCTTTGCCATGGTATCGGTGCTAACGCTCGCATTACTTTGGTCGATTATTGCTGCCAATCTAGAAAGCCTCCTGTTAGAGCTCAGCGACACATTCGGGCAAACATTGTCCACACAAACAGCAAACTCTGCCGCCGAATTGGTGCTTGCGGAAGACCTGCTCAGCCTCAATGTCATCGTTACCAAGGTGGCCGAAGCCCCGATGATAAAGCGCGCGACGATATACGATGCAAATCAAAACATACTCGCACAATCAGGAGATGATGATCCTATTAACCTGCCTAACTCCCTCGAAAACTCATCTTTAGAACAAGGAATCTATATAAGCCCTATCACCTTCCAAGATGTGCAGGCCGGATACGCCTTAGTTGTGTTAGACAAACGTATCATCACTTCAAGCATTCAGGAGTCATTACAATGGATGGCCTTCGCCACTTTGAGCATATTGGCCATTAGCATCGTGCTTGCTCTTTTATTAGGCAAACACATTACAGACCCTGTTAAAATGCTAACCAAAGCTCTGTCCGCCATAAGAGAGGGGCGATTAGACTATCGCATCGAAGAACAGCGCTTTGACGAACTGGGGGGGCTAATTGACGGATTTAATGAAATGGCACAGGGACTGAAGGAGCGTCAACAAATGCGAGAAACCTTCAACCGCTATGTGGCCCCTAATATTGCTGATAACATACTGGCTAATTTGGATGCGCCATCAATCCCCACGGAGTATGTCAATGCCAGCGTGTTATTCGTCGACATAGTTGGCTTCACCAAAATGTGCGAAGGTTTAGAACCCGAAGCCGTTGGTGATCTGCTCAATACGTATTACCACTACACCCTAGAGGCCAGCACCTTTTATAATGGTACGGTAGATAAATTTATTGGCGATGGCGCGATGATCTTGTTTGGGACTCCGCAGGAAGACCCGGAACATGCTTTCCATGCTATTTGTTGTGCTCAACTCTTTCTAGGCCTGGTTGATGCCTTCAACAACAGAAGGCGCGAGAATGATTTACCCATTATCCAGTTCCGTCTCGGGTTGCACTGCGGCGAAATGTTAGCAGGTACCCTGGGCACGAATGAGCGCTTACAATACACCGTCGTAGGCGATGCGGTGAATATCGCCTCTCGGCTTTGCAACCAGGGCTACCCAGGGAAATTAGTGATTAGCGAGTCAGTCTATGAGCATGCAGGCGGACACTTTCGATTGGTAACACAAGACCAATTATCTTTAAATGTGCGCGGAAAAACAGCCAACGTCCCCATNTACATAGTNGAGGATGTCCAGGATCAGTACTCCTCTTTGATAGCCAGTCAAGTGCAGCAAATCGAATCTGCAATACATGACACACGCGNCATTAGACCTCAATATAAAGGGACAAATCCGCCACATGAAATGGCTTAATATTTACCTAGCCACCCTTATATCGTCAACTCTGCTATTAACACCCTTCTTACAAGGGTGTGCTACGCTGATTCCCGCCAGTGATAACCGGATAGAACAATGGGTCACAAAAAAACACTATGCCAAGGCCCACCGATCGGTCTCTAAGTCTATTTCCGAACAAAAACTAAATGTAACTGAAGACAAAGCTCTGATTATTGCTCGTCAAAAAAAACTCGCTGATATTGAGAAACTTTCCAGAAGCTACTGGCATCAGATAAAAAAACGCACTGACACTTTAGTGTCTAAAAAACAGTGGAAGCAGGCAGAGCAACAGCTCAAATTAGCGATCAACAACCTNGTCAATCCAAATCCAGCAAAAAAAGCCCTGCAAACACTGCTCTCGGTAGAAGACAAAGCTCTATCGCGTCTAAAAATTAGAGAAGCAATCGCANAGGGCAAATGGCTTAGCAGAGAATATGCNCTGCAAGTCACTTTAAAGGATTCAACCCAAGGGTCCCTGCTAACACCTTTTACTATTCAGCAGCTAAAATCAAAGCAACATGCTCTAGCAGCTGATCTAATTCATTATGCACAAACTGCGTTTAAGGAAAAAAAACTGACAACCACCAAACGTTGCTATGAAGCCCTTAATCTAATTTTGGTCCCCAAAGACCTAAAACCACAGGTTGCGGCTATTGGAAAACAGCTGTATCAAAATAAAAAACACGCACTGGCATATCAACAGAAGACCCTTGCCGAGGGTTTAGACGAAAGCATAAAAAACGGCTCTCTAGTGGAGGCAACTCAAATAATTGAGAAGCTTAAAAAACTCAAACCACTACCGAATAGAGTCCTAATCAAGATTGAAGCAGTCAACAGTGTCCTGGACTATAACGCAGAATTTTTAGACGAAAAAGCCGACATCTACTATCGAGAAGGCAAGGTTGAACTTGCCAAATCCATCTGGGATTACCTATTAAAGTTAAATCCAAACAGTACCGATATTTCGATTAAATTGTCTCGAGCAGAAAAAGTGATTAAAAATGTGCAGGAGTTGAGAGAGGCTGGACACAACGCCTCCCCTTCTCTGCCTGCTAATTCTTCACTTACGGTACCTGCCCAAACGGTACCTTCGGCAGCGATTACTCCAGGGATGAGTCCTCAAACTCTTGAGCTTAAGACTCCTATTCCTCAGCCTTAATCACCACCATAGAATCTACCTTTTGCAGCCCCCTCGGCAGCTTACTACCACGACGACNTCGCTCACTGAGATAATGTTCCATATCCGAAAACTTCAAGTTTAGCTTGCGGCGTCCGGCCTTGACTTGCAGCTCATCGTCTTCCGACATCACTGCCAGGGCAACCACAAATTCCTCACGCTCTACTACTCGTGAACTGGGAATGTTAATTATTTTATTTCCTTTACCCCTTGCCAGCTCAGGCAACTCCTCTAAAGGGAACATCAATAAACGGCCTTCATTACTCACTGCTACCAAGTATTCGGCATCCACATCGTGCACCCTCACAGGCGGCAGCACCTGCCCACCTTTGGGCAATTTAATCACCGCTTTACCCGCCTTGTTCTTAGTATGCATATTTTCGAGCTGACCCACGAAGCCGTAACCGGCATCTGAGGCAAACAAATAGCGATCGGAGTCCGCGCCCATCAATACCGCTACAAACGTCGCTCCTGATTCAGGTGCTAATCGGCCGGTCAAGGGCTCGCCCTGCCCTCTTGCCGAGGGTAAAGTGTGTGCCTGGAGCGAAAAACTCCTGCCGGTAGAATCTAAAAAGATCGCTAACTGATTACTTCGTCCTAGTGCAGCCGACCGGTACCCGTCTCCCGATTTATAATTCAGATTCTCCACATCAATCTCATGACCCTTCGCCGCTCGCGCCCACCCTTTCTTCGACAAGACGACAGTCACCGGATCCGATGACACTAAGCTAGCGGGATCAATTGCCTTTGCCTCATCTCTAGACACAATAGGAGATTTTCGATCGTCTCCATATTTCTCCGCATCTTCCTTTAGCTCCTTGATAATCAATTTTTTCAATCGCGCTTTCGACTTTAATGTCTTTTCCAAAATATCCCGCTCAGCCTCCAACGTCTCCTGCTCGCCGCGAATTTTAATCTCCTCCAGCTTCGCTATTTGACGGAGTCTTAAATCCAGAATAGCCTCCGCTTGGCGTTCCGTAATCTCAAAGCGCTCCATCAGCGCATGCCGGGGCTCCTCCTCAGCACGAATAATACGAATCACTTCGTCTATATTCAGGAAAGCCACTAGATAACCTTCCAAAATATGCAACCGGTCCAACACTTTGTCCAGGCGATGTTGTAATCGGTTACGCACAGTGCTGGTACGATACTCGAGCCACTCGTGTAGCACTTCCATCAGGCCCTTCACTTGTGGGCGGCCGTTAATACCTATCATATTCATATTCACACGATAGGTTTTTTCCAAATCAGTGCTCGCAAACAAATGCGACATAACCTGTTCAAGATCAACTCGATTAGAGCGGGGTATTATAATTAAGCGCGTAGGGTTTTCATGATCAGATTCATCACGTAAGTCAGCCACCATGGGCAATTTTTTCGCATTCATTTGCTGCGCTATTTGCTCCAAAATTTTTGCGCCTGACACCTGATGCGGTAAGGCTGTCACCACTATATCGCCGCTCTCTTCGACAAAGGTAGCTCGCATCCGCAAACTGCCTTTTCCCGTGACGTACATATTAATAATGTCATTACGAGAAGTGATTAACTCAGCCGAGGTGGGAAAATCGGGGCCTTGTATCAACTCACACACGTCATCAAGAGAACAACCGGGGTCCTCCAATAATTTCACACAAGCACTAGTGACTTCCCTGAGATTATGGGGNGGAATATCCGTGGACATCCCCACAGCAATGCCCGTGGCCCCATTCAACAGCACATTGGGCAACCTTGCCGGCAAGGTTTTCGGCTCATCGAGGCTACCGTCGAAATTAGGCTGCCACTCAACAGTGCCTTGCCCCAACTCAGCTAACAAGACATCGGCATAGGCTGCCAAACGCGACTCCGTATACCGCATCGCGGCAAAAGACTTAGGATCATCTGGAGAGCCCCAGTTTCCCTGACCATCAATCAACGGATACCGATAAGAAAAACTCTGCGCCATCAACACCATAGCTTCATAGCAAGCGGAATCCCCGTGGGGATGAAACTTACCTANCACGTCACCCACTGTCCTGGCCGATTTTTTATGCTTGGAAGAGGCCTTCAACCCCAGCTCAGACATGGCGTAAACGATTCGCCGCTGTACTGGCTTTAATCCATCGCCTAAATTTGGCAACGCTCTATCTAGAATGACGTACATAGAATAATCTAAGTACGCTCGCTCGGTGTAGGTACGTAATGGAATCTGTTCAATACCATCTGGCGTAATTTCAATCGTATCTGTCATAGTTCTTGTTAAAATCTCTGCTCTAAATTCAATGCGGCAAATGCAGATAGCATCANTTATTTCGCCCAACTGCATTTTCTACGTTTAACATAGGGTAGACTATACATCATTCGACGCAGCTGATTTGATCAACTCTTTAAAAAGGGAGATTCTAATGATTGTAAAACAAATATGGACTGGCAATAATTTTCGTAATTTCAATTACCTTATCGTTTGTCCTGAAACAGGCGAAGCCCTGGCGATAGACCCACTTGAACATAAAATGTGTTTGTCCGTGGCCAAAGAAAACGGCTGGGAAATCACTCAGATATTAAACACACATGAGCATTGGGACCACACTGGTGGAAATGATGAATTAGTCAAAGCCACCGGCGCAAAAGTCTTGGCCCATAAAAATGCGAAAGATAGCATAAAAGGCTTAGACCGGGGTCTTGAGGCTGGGGATGTCATCAAGGTAGGTCGCGTAGAATTATTAGCGCTCGACACACCTGGACATACCATGTGCCATATCTGCCTGCTATCAAAAACAGACGACCCTAGTCTATTCAGTGGCGATACTTTATTTAACGCAGGTGCAGGCAACTGCCATCACGGCGGGCACCCGCCAGAACTGTATGATACTTTCGCCGACCAACTCGCTACGCTAGACGACAATACTAGAATATATCCAGGCCATGATTACATCGGTCATAATTTGGGTTTNACCTTAGACCGAGAGCCCGACAATGCTAAAGCAAAATCATTGCTTGCCGAAATAAAGGATCAAGATATCGAAAATCCTCTGGTAACGACTCTAGCCTTAGAGAAAGAGGTTAATACTTTTTTCCGCCTACAAAGCCCTACGGTCATCAGCAAACTTCGTGTGTCATTTCCTGATTTGCCCGAAAACCCCGATTCAAAAACGGTATTCCTAAAGCTAAGAGAATTGCGCAATGATTGGTAATCGGAATAGCCCCGAAAATCACTTTCGCTGTAGCAGAACATGGATGTAGCGACCCAAAGATAAAAAAGGCTCTTGCTTGCAATAAAGAGACTCTAGTTTTAACACATCCTCATAACTGCGGTTTTTCTCGATATCCCCAGGCAAATAATCATAAAAAACCCGGATTCCCGTTTTAGTTAATACACTAAACGGGGATTGCTCCAACCACTGAAAAACATCTTTAGGATCTAAGGGGTAGTCGGGAGTTAAGCTACTGTCATCGCCTCCGAATTGCCCATCAAATACTTTATAAAAATTCCCTCTAATTGCATTTCGCATCACTAGAGAATTTCGGTTATAAAACATAAGTGAAAGATGCCCNTTAGGTTTCACNAATGAAGTCANCATCTTCAATGCCGCTTCTGGATCGGCTACCCACTCCAATACAGCATGGGAGAGGACTACATCGTATTGCTTCTTATGCTTGTTACCAAATTCCTGCCAAGACTCATTCACCCATTGCACCCGAGATATATCGACGGATTCCTCTTTGAAATACGCTTTAGACTGCTCCAGCATANTTGATGAGACATCCACTAAGGTAAGGTGATGGCCTTTTTGNGCCAGTTTCGCNGCAAAGTGCCCCACGCCACAACCCACATCAATAATGTCCAGTGGCCTATTATGATGGTTNGGAAGGAACTCATTNAAGTCATTCCATAGGTGATGAAGCCGAATTTTGCCTTTCGGGCTTCCGTATATCTTGCGACTGAACTTAGCCGCCAGCTCATCAAAGTTTTTATCACCCTGATTTTGTTTTAACAGTTTGTTTTTTTTGGACATGCTACTCTCAAAAAAATAGACGCACTACATTCATTTAAACACAACCACAATGCGATTCAGACGTTTCATATTCAAACAGATTATCGCCAATATGATCTTAGCAGCCCCAGTAAAACCGTACCGGCTTGAAGTTGCGACCAATGGGACTTATTATAAATTATTCCTATTCTGATTCACTAATAACTGCTGGGGCAAAAAAATGTCAGACATTGTCCAACCAGAGAACGAAGCTATAGAAGCCGAACCTATAGACGTCGAACCTATAGACGTCGAAGTTATAGACGTCGAAGTTATAGAAGTCGAGCCGATAAAGAACCAATCAATAGAGACTCCGCCAGAAGAGAATAAACCCAAAAGCCTTTGGTCGAAGTTCTTACAGTTTATTGGTCGATTTCTACCTTCCTATACTTTTGAAATCAGTGCCAAAGACCTTGAAAAGCGGCTGTTGACNACNTTCCCTATCAAGAAAAAAGCGTCTATTTTTGTGTTTAAAATCTCTGATCCAGAGGTCGTTTTTCCGCCTGACAAATCGAGTCATATAGGCATTAGTATGACCCTCAAAGTCTCGATACTGNGTTTATTTGCCGCGAAAGGCAGGGGGCTAGTCCTCGGTGAGATTGACTATTCACCAGAGCAAGGCGCGTTTTATTTCTTTGACCCTGAAATTCAAGAATTAGAGATAAAGGGCTTANGAAGAAGCCACCAAACTGAAGTGAAAGAGCTTTTTGAAGGCATCGTTCAAGCTGCATTAAGTGAAATGTGCGTGTATCAATTTAACACCNAAGATCGAAAACAAGCGATCGCTAAGAGGCTACTGAAATCCGTGCGAGTTGAGGATGGTAGACTTAAAATACAGCTNGGATTCTAAGCCTACCCCTTAATTCNAACTAGGCCGCTACAGGCCCCATCAATAACTCAGCGAGTTTCGCACGCTGGTATTTAGCATCACCGTACATGACCTGATTGTGCTTCTGCCGTTTAGTATATAAATGCAAATAACACTCCCACGTAAAGCCTATACCACCATGAAACTGAATGGCACGGTTGGAACAGAAGGACGCTACATCCGAGCCCAATGCATTCGCCATGCGGGCGAACTTCATTGCATTTTCTGGTTCACTATCGATGGCACAAGCCGCATTGTAAACCAGTGATTTGGCTTGATCGATCATGATCATCATATTAACAATGGGGTGTTTTACTGCCTGGAAAAAACCAAGNGTATGTCCGAACTGCTCTCGAGTGTTAACGTAATCAACGGTGGTCTGTANCTGCCATTCACCAGCACCACACATATCAGCCGCCACTACGGTCAGAATNGCAGGTTCCGCTTTATCTAGCGCTTCAGCTCCNCCATTGCCTTNCGCAANCACTTGATCNGCNCTNACNTTCACATTATTAAANTTGATNTGCGCCTGNTCTCNGGTCAANTCAANNATGGAATCNAGGACAATATCAACGCCATCGGCATCGGTAGGCACCGCNTANAAACCCACACNNCCATTATTTNNNGCTCTTACTATCAAGGTNTCNGACTTACCTGNATCTTGNACNAAATAGGCNTCGCCNNTGAGANTNACTTCTCCATCNCCAGTNGCAGNNACATCNGTATCTGNNGACTTCCATGAACCCAGTTTATTAATTCCTGCAAGNGTCATCGCNTTNCCTTCTGCAATCTCACCCANTAGNNTCACTGCCACTTCANTANNGCACTCNCGCANNACNAGNGTTGCNTTTACCGTNGNNATAAAGGGTGANGGCAANGCANCACGACCNACTTCTTCNGCCANNGNNGCGAGGGCANNCANNCTCATACCCATNCCNCCNGCACTCTCAGGTACGGCTACNGTNGTCCANCCCATTTCANCNATTTTTTCCCAAATACTCTTATCCCAAAGGCATTCTGTNGCCCGATAAGGATCTGGGTTTCCAGCGACTAACTGATGAAGTTTATCAACGGTCGCGTTATCTTTTAAAAACTTCTGCGCAGTATCTCGCAGCATTTTTTCATCTTCA
>JAESQG010000064.1 GCA_016765265.1 Pseudomonadales bacterium
AAAAGCCACTTTAACTATTTTAAGTTTGATCCATCCTTAATTTAAATCCTTTGATCACTAGTCCTTTTGTTCGATCCATCCAATTCAGCTAGAGTCTGCGCCGTGGAGTGTATTGGGTATGAAGACCTACTCTATTAAAGTAGCGTTGCGTGGAATTAGCCCAATGATCTGGCGGCGATTGGAAATTAATAGTAACACCACACTAGCTGATTTACATCACATCATCCAAATTGCGATGAACTGGGATAACGCCTTTCGGGGTCCGCTGGAAGAAACCCCAAATCGGCCTAATCTGAGTGGCCTGTTTAATTAGCAACCCAAAAATGTTGCTTCAAGTGCTTTTCCAGTATCTGAGCCATATTTTCTACATCAATAGCCCCTTTGACTTTCAAAAAATTATATCGGCCTGTAAAGAGCAAATGTGCCCAAGCAATGGGTGAAATTCTTGTGAACTCATCGATGATCTCCTGTGCCACACCTTCAGATACCATTTTCTCAAGTACAGTATTAAGAATAATACTGTTGTAGGCGATTATCGAATTTGCGATAAGACGAACTGCATGTGCGCCAATACGATTATCAACAATTCGTTTTCCGCGAAACACACCGTTGTAAGTTCTTCTAATAGTAGATTGAAGCGAATGATATGCCTCGGTGCGGTTTCGTGCTGCCCTTAAAGCCTTTCTCAGCTGCATATCATCAATTAAGTTTAGCACGTGTGTGCTTTTAAATATTTTATTATATTCAAACAATCCAGCTTTCAGCCTAGCATAACGGGCATGTGAATTTAATTTCCGAATGATATTGGTCTGCGTATTTTCTTGCATGATCAAAGACAACAATACGCGCAGTATACCTCTTTTCTGCGATCTGATTCTATCAATAATGATAGTACCACTGGGTCGTAGTACTCCCGCGTAACTATCAGGGGATTTTATCGAATACAGCTCATTCGCCGCCTCCCTGACATTTTTGATACTAGGAACATAGTCAACATCGATAGAATCCAGTGCTACAAAATTAAGTTTGTTTAATGAATGATTGTCACCGGTCACCATATTGATATCAACATTTGAATTATTACCGTAGATGACATCGTAAAGTGAGTGACCTTCATATTCATTGAGACCAATATTTTTGGCGTTAACAGGCACAAAGTTAGCAATCAAAGAATACAACGATATTCCCCGTCCTTTCCCCAAGTACTTTTTCGAATACCTCGATTGAATCGTACTGTCACTGGTAGAAAATTTCTGCCCGTCGGCATCGGCCAACACCTTATCTTCAATTAAATTCCATTGTTTAAATATTGAGAGAGAGTGTATGTCGTTGCTGATCAAATCATTCGCTGCGCAAAGTGTTTCTACGCGGATAAAGTCTTCTCGCGTAGATTGTAGAATATTGACACTGAGGTCTGACATGTCGGCCATCTTCCCCGTACTAAATCCAAATGCCTCTGAAATGACGCAGGCATTAACAGCCAGCTTTTCTGGTTTTTGTCTTTTTATGTAACGATCTTTGATATGGGCAAATTCACCCCATATATCGATGCGATCGCCTATAAACATCAGCACGTCAGCTATTTCTATTTTGGGTAAGGTTTTAAAGAAAGTATCGTCCAGTTTTTCGACGCTATCATAGAGTAAACTCCATTGCGGACCCGCCTTGGTTTCCTTGAGTTTAAAACCAGGATTGCTATTCGTGCGGATGTTTTCTGTAGTCCTATCCCATGCCGCGTTTAACATCTCGATTGCCTCATCTAGACGTTGATCACAATAAATCGGTATTTTTGGATAACCAAACTCAAAGGCGATATTTTCGGCGTCATCAACCAGCGAATCGTCGATCAGGTCATTGTCAATATCGCAGTAGGAAACGCTGTCATTACAAAAGAGTTTACCCCTATCGAGCTGGTGATAGATTTTTTGATAGACATAAAATTCAAAAAGATATGGATCAATGTGTTCATCTGTTGGATTGCGCTTCAAATATTTCGCCATGCTCTTAGGGATAGTGAGCCCAAGATCATCTGACAAGATAAGCATCGAGGGACCTTTCCCACTGGCGTAGTGCGTTTTCAATATGTCGATCAGCTCCATGACATGGCTGTTTTCCTTATAGAATTCAAATGTCACTGCCAAAAAAATAGGTCTAAGGTAGAGCGAAAACATTCGGGTTGATTTTAAATAGTATTCCCATTTTGCTGCCTTTTTATCAAATATATTACCATCGAGAAATTCGGCGAGCGCTGGAAATTGTTCCTCTGGTAATATATCGTAGGCAATCTGGTTCATTTCATTGTGATTTAATAGCTCGCTACGAGAGGGAAACCATTTCAAAAATTGGGCGAGTTTCGGAGATTCTACGACGACTCGTGAACTATGCTCCAGCATTGCCATCTCAGCGTAGGTCTTGCCCGCATTCATTATGGCTCTTGTGTGGTACATAAAGCTAATTATTAGATTGTCGATCAATTGTTGATAGCGGTGATAAACAAAACAGATAGCGTGCAGCCATTGTATGGGTTTATTCAGCCGCCGCAATCGTGACGCGGTATATTGTTCAGCTATATCGGAATAATAGCGGATCGCGTTTTTGGATATTTTGAGTGTCGGTATAAACTCTCTGGAAAACGTATATAAATCGGAAATTCTGAGTACTTTGTCAACTTCAGCTCTAACGGCTGTAAATTGAAAGTCTTTCTGATCGGCGCGTACGATGTTGAGCTGACTCATGCCATCGCGGCGGTAAATCAATGCAGATAATTGATGCTGCACGTTCTCTGGAATGGATAAAATGATTGAACTCATTCTTTCATTCTCAATAGTATAGGCACTGGCGAACAGATCCTGTAATGTTCGATATGAGGGGATGACAATTTCTTGGTTCTCGAAATACCCCAATAACTGGCGAAGTGCGCTATGACCCTTGGGATAGAACTTAAGAAGTTCACCTATATGTCTCTCTACTGTGGGGGCATATTTTGGAGACCAGCCACTGTAGTTAAAAAGAGTGAGAATATCTTGCTTCTGCTCATTTCTATAGTCTCTTGATACACGACCAGAGAGCATCAATTCTGTTTCCCCATAGTATGATTTAAGAATGAACTGAGTATCATCAAGAACATCATCAAAAACAAAATCATAAAATTTCTGTTTCGCTTTGAGATAACCCAGTTGCAAAATAAAATACACGCGTGTCTTCGTATTGGAGTATCGATCCAGGGCGGTTTGTTCGGTTTTATTCAGAGCAAAATAGAGCGCTTGTTCGTTAGTACTAAATTCTGGCCGTGCATAAAGGTCTTCGACTTCAGTGTCAGATAATAATTGCACTTGTTTTGTTTTTCCCATAAATGGTCCTAGAGCCTATTCACATAAAAAGGCAGAGAGATATAGCGTGGCGGGGGAAGGGTTTAGGTTTGCTTACGAGGCCTAGAAACCCCACAGCAATCTAGCGGTAACTTCTTACATGGCTTCAGTCCGAAAGCCGAGGGGTACACTTTAAAGCTATGACATTAGTCGACATATTCACAACGTTCCCTGTCCTTGTTGCGTGTAGCGAGTGAATCAACAGCCCGTTTGGTGGCGAACCACCTCTCCTTCGACCATAAAGATCACATCTTCTGCGATATTAGTAGCTAAATCGGCAATTCTTTCGAGATAACGTGACGTTGATAACAGTCCTATCGCTCTCTCAATCGTGGAGGAGTCGTTTTCCATTAGCGCTTGCAATTCGACATACATCTGACGATTCACATCATCCACAACGTCATCCATCGCGATGACGTTGCGGGCCAGATCCACGTCTAACTTGACCAGTGCATCCAAACTGTTGTGTACCATGGTGCGGATGCTCTTGGACATTTTATCGGTAAATTCTGGCGGGTAGGGAATGGGATTTTGACTGGAAAGAAAAACGGCTCGTTTGGCAACATTAACGGCGAAGTCTCCCATGCGTTCTAGATCATTGTTGACTTTTAATACCACGACAATAAAACGCAGATCCACAGCAACCGGTTGATGAAGTGCGAGTATTTTTAGACAATCCTCCTCAATCAGAACCTCCTTTTCATCAATTAATATTTCTTCACTGAAAACGTTTTCCGCCAGTTCAGGTCGTCGGTCATTGAGTGCAAGAATCGCGTTATTAATCGCTGTTTCAACCATGCTGCCTAACTGAAGGATTTCCTTCTTCAGTTGATCAAGGTCTCGTTGTAGATGAAGTGACATAGTTTCCTCGTCGGTATTTATAGGGTTAGCCAAACCGGCCGGTGACGTACTCTTCAGTGCGTTTCTGTCTTGGGCGTGTAAAGATTTGATCGGTAACACCAAATTCAATCAATTCACCCATTTCCATAAAGGAGGTGTAGTCCGATATTCGAGCGGCTTGCTGCATATTATGGGTAACAATCACAATGGTGTAGCGTGACTTAAGCTCAAAAATAAGATCTTCAATATGCGCCGTAGATATGGGGTCCAGAGCTGAGCATGGCTCGTCCATTAATAATATATCGGGCTCCATCGCTAAGGCTCTGGCAATACAGAGTCTCTGCTGTTGGCCACCGGACAGGCTGAGCGCCGACTCATGCAGGCGATCTTTCACCTCATCCCACAGTGCTGCCCGCTTCAATGAGCGCTCTACCAACTCATCTATTGAACCCTCGTAACCGTTAATGCCCGGTCCCCAGGCTATATTCTTATAGATCGATTTGGGAAATGGATTGGGTTTTTGAAAGACCATACCGATTCGGCGTCTGACCTCAACCGAATCCACCTCTTGACCGTAAAGGTCTTGGCCATCAAAGGTGATCTTGCCTTCGGTGGTGACTTCCGGAATAAAATCGTTCATTCGGTTAAGGGAGCGCAGCAAGGTGCTTTTACCACAGCCAGAGGGACCGATAATAGACGTGACGTTATGTTTTGCTATGGCAAAAGAAACATTTTTTACCGCGGCTTTGCCCGAGTAACTGATGTTCACCTGTTGCAAATCGAGCACACCCTCTGCCGGTATTGACCTAATGCTTTTTGCAGCGCGTTGTAGGGACATTACTTCAATTTCCTCTCCGTTTTGTATCGAATAAATATGGCTGTGGCGTTCATCATCAGTAGAACGACTAACAGGACGATAATGGCGCCCGCCGCAAGTTCATGAAATTCTTGTTGAGGACGTGATACCCAGTTATAGATTTGAATGGGGAGTGCGGTAAAGGCATCCATTGGCCCTTCTGGCAGAAACGCCACGTAAGTCAGTGCACCTATCATAATTAACGGCGCTGTTTCTCCGATAGCGCGTGACAGAGCCAGGATGACACCGGTAAGAATACCGGAGAATGACGCGGGAAGAACGTGCGCCCATGCAGTTTGCCAGCGGGTAGCGCCCAGGGCGAAAGCGGCATATCGGATGCTCATCGGCACCGTTTTTATTGCCTCACGACTAGCGATAATTATCACCGGTAAAATAAGCAAGCTCATGGTGAGTGCGCCGGAGAGTAAACTACGCTCCAGAGCGAGCCCGCGTACAAAGACGGCCAGACCGATGATGCCGTACACAATGGACGGCACGCCCGCCAAATTGGCGATATTAAGCTCAATCAGACGATTAATACGGCCTTTACGGGTGAACTCCTCAAGATAAAGCGCTGTAGCCACGCCAATAGGTATCGCGATGAATGCAACCATACCGATTAACCACAGCGTACCGACCAATGCCGATTTAATCCCTGCCTTGTAGGGGAAGCGCGAAGGAAAGCTGGTGAGAAACTGCACATCCAACCACTTGAATCCGTCACTGGAAACCTGGTACAGAAGAACAGCCAATAGCGCGACCCCCATCCAGGTGACCAAGGCACAAAAAAATGCGAACAATTGTGCCTTGCGGTGACGGTGCTGAAGATGATCACCGCTACGTGGGTAAGAAAGCTTGGACGCACTATTCACTAGTCATAAACCTCGCGATAACGATTCAAAAACCACTGTGATAAAACATTCAACAGCAAGGTGATCAAGAACAACAGTGCCGCAACGGCAAACAGAGTCTGATAGGCAATACCCCCAGCGGGCGTATCGCCCAGGCTCACCTGAACGATGTAGGCAGTCATGGTCTGGATGCTTTCTAAAAAAGTCAGTGACAGATTAGGTGTGGCCCCGACGGCCAGGGTGACCGCCATGGTTTCACCAATGGCGCGGGAAATGGCGAGCATAAAGGACGCCATGACGCCGGACAACCCGGCTGGCACCACTACCTGGGTGGTCACTTCATAGGAAGTGGCACCCAGTGCATAGGCTCCCTGGCGCAGGGTATCGGGAACCGCGCGTAGCGCATTATCGCTAAGGGTGGCAATCATCGGCAGCACCATAATACCCACCACGATGGCGCCACTTAAGGCATTAAACACCTGTATCTCCGGAATCACCGTCTTCAATAGGGGCGTGACAAAGGTGAGGGCAAAATAACCGTATACCACCGTAGGTATCCCAGCTAACAGTTCCAATACAGGTTTTACAATCGAGCGTACTCGCTGGGATGCGTATTCACTCAGATAAATCGCGCTGGCTAAGCCTATGGGAATAGCGATTATTGCGGCACCAAAAGTGACGATCAAGGTCCCCCACACTAATGGCAACACACCGTAGGAGCTGGGTTCCAGCAGGGGCACCCAGCGCGTGCCAAAAAAGAATTCCAGGGGGGATACCTGCTCAAAGAAGCCGAAGGATTCCTTGGCCAAAATAACAATAATCACGGCAGTGGTGATAACGGATATCAGTGCGCACAGGGCCAGTCCTGATTGAATCAGAAACTCACCCCAGCGGATACCCCTTCTGTTGAGACTGCTTTTATCCATGAAACTAACGGTTCCTATTGTCATCAATCCCATAGTCAGTGCTACTGAGGTGCGAGCAGGTTAGCAGCGTGCAATGAGGTATTCTTGCTGTAGGCAGTACCCGTTTCGCGATTCTTAATCCGTTCCATCGCTCGCTGGTATACTTGTTTTGGCAGAGGGATATAACCGACTTCGGTCGCCAGCTGTGCAGCATTGTTGATATAGAACTTGGCAAAGGCTTGCACTTCGGGACGATCGAGCGCGCTCTTACGAAGGTAGATAAATATCGGTCGAGACAGTGGTGCGTAACTGCCGTTATTGATCGTCACTGCCGAGGGGGCCACAGGACCGTTACCGCCATCGATGGGCACCAGCTTCAGCTTATCTTTATTGGCAGCGTAGTAGGCAAAACCAAAGTAACCGAGCGCATTGATATCACCGCTAATTCCCCGGACCAAGGTATTGTCATCTTCACTGGCGGTATAATCAGGACGGGACCTGCCGGACTTGCCATTGATGGTTTCCGTGAAGTAGTCGAAGGTACCCGAGTCCGTACCGGGGCCATACAGGCGAATGGGCTGATTGGGCCAACCGGGTCGAATATCGTTCCAGTTCTTGACCGTGCTCCCTGGCTGCCAGATCTTGTTCAGCTCCGCAACGCTCAAGTGATCTACCCAGTGATTGTTTTTATTAACAATCACCGAGAGTCCATCATAGGCCACGGGCAACTCCAGAAACTCAATCCCTTTTTCACTAGCAACCTTGAGTTCTGTGGCCTTGATGGGTCGAGACGCATCATTAATATCCGTTTCACCGGCNAGGAATTTCTTGAATCCACCGCCTGTTCCCGATACACCCACGGTAACTCGGACGCGGGGTTGTACGGCGAGAAATTCCTCCGCAACCGCCTTACTGATGGGGAATACGGTGCTGGAGCCGTCCAAAGAAACGGTGCCCCTGAGCTTTTCACCAGCAATCGCTGCACTGGTCAGGGTCATGGCGGTAACGGATGTCAACAATAGTGTAAAACTGAATAGTTTCTTGAGAGGCACGATTGTGTCTAGCATAATACTATTTCTCGTTGTTAATTTCTGTGCGGTTGATTTCAGATTCATGGGTTAATTCTCGCTCTCTAATGCTAAGAAAAGATAAAGATTGGATTAAAAGGTTGGGTACCGTGTAGGTCTGACTTCCTGCTCTGATTCTCGGTAATGAGCGCTGTCAGCTAAAATTTGATCTCATAGCCAACGGCAAAACTGGTATCATCAACAGAGTTTGTAGCGTCTGCTCGTTCGAGCTTGGCGTAGTAGGCGAAGAGTTTTGTGTTCTTATCGAGCTTTTTGTCCACACCAAACACCCTCTGTTTATCTTCGTCATTGTTGCGGTAGTCGGTTTGTCCGTATTGGGCCTTCAGCGTCCAATCCCCCCCTAATTTTTGTGATGCACTCAGCAGCCAAGAGTCTTCATTGGCCGTGCCATCTACTTTTTCGGCCTCCTGCCATAACATGCCTACTTGGGTATTGCCCACGCCAATGTCCACAACTACACGGGTTGTATCCTGTGAGTCGACGTCGTCATTACGAGCGATAGCGGCCGTAAGCCAGTCGTTTTTGTAGTTCAGGGAGGCCGATGTGCCATCGGCCAGGTCATCGTTCTCCGTTGTTCCCGTTGAATCTTCTCCAGGAATCAGCGCAGCTGAGGCAAAGAATCCTCCTATGCTAGGTGAGGTGAAAATCACAATGTTATTGGCCCTGTCTTCACCTTCCATGTAATTCTTGATGTCCCCTAGCACCTGGTCATTAAATCGGTCGACTTTTCCCTGAGCTAACTTGAGTGGGGTATCGTGTTTGCCGGCGATCAGGGTTCCTAAGTCACCTCGAAAGCCGGCATAAATGTTGCGTTGTTCGAAAGTATCTTTGTCCTTGCTGGAACCACTTTGGCCGTCATCGATATGGACTTCGAACTCCATTTTGTAGATCGCTTGGAAATTGTCGTTGATGTCATGGCTTCCCTTAACACCCAGGCGAGAGGCATTGCTGTTGAGTTGCCATTCATCCACAGCCGGGCTTTTACTTTCTTCTTCGATATTGTTTAGCGTGATATTGGCTTTTCCGTAGATGGAAAGATCCGACTCAGCGTGACTGTTACCCATAGCCGCACATAGAGCAGCAGCCGATAGTGTTAGGGTGACTCTCTTCATATCCTGTTTCCCCAATTAATGTTTAGTTGTAGTTTCCGTACGCCCTTGTTGTTCGCCTTGGGATTACGGTTTCGATGGAGGGTATTTTCCGCTGCAACGGTAAAGAGAGGATTAAGAGAACGCTAATTTATAGCAAAAATTGAAAATGCCTGGAGAAAGGCTACAGAAATTAATATTTTTATGAGAGAAAAACCTGCAGACAGATCGTACAGGACTGATATCGCCATCGCGGTTCAGTGTGGATAATGGATTTCCAGCCAACTAAATAGGAAGTACTACTGTAAAGATTGAGCCACTACCTGGCTGACTGGTGAGAGAAACAGAGCCGCCATGTTGTTCGGCAATATTTTTAACAATCGACAGCCCCAGACCGGTTCCGCCCAGTTCTCGTGAACGGGCTTTATCCACACGGTAGAAGCGTTCAAATATTCGCTGTTGATATTGGGGACTGATACCGATACCCGAGTCTTCTACTACCAGTTGGGCGTTAGCTTGATCTTTGCAGAGAGATACACAAATCACACCGCCTGAAGGGGTGTATTTAATGGCATTATCCACCAGATTATCGATCAACTGACTTATTGCCTGCATGTCACCAGCAACCACTATTTTATCTTCAGAAGACAACGCCAGTTTTAGCGTCAATTGCTTTTCCTGGCAGAGAGCCTTGACCCCAGCGGCTGACCGACGGATAACCTCCGCAAGATCAACAAGCTGAACATCACGTTCATTCTGATCAGACTCCAGTCGAGAAAGGGTCATCAGGTCGGTAACAAGCTGGGAAAGGCGTAGGCTTTGGGTGTTGATTTTTTCGATAAAACTGTGCCGAGTTTCTGCTTCCATGTCGGCATCATCGAGAATGGTTTCTGCCAGGCCGCGAATTGCTGTAATCGGCGTTTTCAGTTCGTGAGAAGCATTGGCAACAAAATCACGCCTTATCCGCTCCAGACGGTCAAGTTCTGAGATATCGTTCAGTACGATCACCGCACCTATTGACTCTCCAGCGTCACTGCTAAGAACGGCTGCGTAGATATCAACAACGAGATCGTCGGCTTCAGATGGTCGTCGCATTTGGGTTTTAACGACAGCTTGACTCGTCATCGACAGTTCCAATGCACTGTTGATCTCCTGGATACGCACTTGCTCCCAAATCGGCTTATTGAGGCAAGTTGTCATCGACAGTTCGAGCAGATTAGCGGCCGCTTGATTGATATGGATAATCTTCTGGTGCTGATCAACAGCGATAACCCCTTCGACCATACCGGTAAATATCATGGCCAGCCGGTTGCGGTCAGTGGTGATCTCGGCCATTCGTTGTGCAGAACTCTTGGCCATACGGTTAAACGCTTCGGCCAACTGGCCAATCTCATCGCGCTGCTTAACAGTGATACGTTTGTCATAATCACCTTGTGAAATCGCTTCTGCGACCTCTGTCATCTTAACGAGCGGATCAGAAAATCGTTTGGCAAAGTAGAAGCCCAACATGAGTGCGGCGGCGGCAGCCACAGCTGCGCCAAACAAAACAATCAGGCGCAGTTGTGCCAGTTTTTTATCGATGATGGTCAGTGGCAGCGACGCACGCACAAAGCCAATGGTTTGCTCGTTTTCCGTGACTTGTTGTGCCCGGTAGATCATCCGCTGCTGTAAGGTTTGACTAAAGCGCAAGGTCGTGGCGGAACCCTTCGCTCTCGCATTGATGATTTCAGGGCGCTGACCATGGTTGTCCATGTTCTGAGGCAACTCTTTCGAGTCGGCGACCACCGCACCATCGCTAGCAATGACTGTTAGGCGGCTGTCAGTCTTGTTCCCAAGCTGGACTACCGTTTGTTGCAGCGAGTTACTGCGCGTGTCCAGTAATGATCGTCTGCCTTTTTGGGTTGAATATTCGCGCAATGAATATTTAGCAATTTCAGCCAGAAATTCAGAGCGCACTGCCAGGGAGTGATGAATCTCCTTCAACCCATTCTCGGTGACTTGGCGGCTGACCAAGACACCCACAATGAGTGTGGAAATAAGGATAATAGTGACATAGCCTGCATAGAACCGCCAAAGCAATTGAGAGCGAAACATAGTACTGTTAGATAATCCTAGTTATTGAGGTAAACACCGACTATTGCAGCCAGGCCATCGCTCCTGCAACTTAACCCAAGTCCTTAAAGCGATAACCTACACCACGTATGGTCTCGATAAAATGCTGGTCGCCACCGATTTTTTTTCGAATGGCTCGAATATGGACATCAATGTTTCGGTCCACCACCACCGCATCATTACCAAACCCATGATCTAACAGTTGTTCGCGGGAAAATACTCGCCCTGGATGGCTGGCTAGATAGTGCAAAAGGCGAAATTCAGTAGCGGTAAGCTTAATTTCGCGTTCATCTAATGAAACTTTATACTTGCTGGCATCGACCACTAACCCGTCAACTGCAATCCGATCTTTCTGAGTTTGCGATTCACTCGTAGCACTGCGCCGTAATACCGCTTTCACTCTAGCAATTAACTCTTTGGGACTGAAAGGTTTGGCAATATAGTCATCAGCCCCAATACCCAGGCCCAGTACCACATCACTCTCCTCACCTTTAGCGGTCACCATAATAATGGGGATATGCCGAGTGTGAGCGTTGCTTTTAAGGTGACGGCAAATGTCTAAGCCATCCATCCCGGGAAGCATGAGGTCTAATAACGCTAAGTCGGGCATCTTTTGTTGAATCAGATCAAGACCCTTGGCGCCATCGAGAGACGTCGTCACCTCAAAGCCTTCCCGCTTTAGGTTGTAGCTCAACACTTCAAGAATATCGGGTTCATCTTCAACGACAACTATTTGCTGGTGAGACATAGTATTTGATGGTTGCTCCCCATAGGAAAAGACAAGCTTACCATGCCTTTGTTAAGAATAGGTTAAGATGAAATTTAGTGTGATCCAAAGTGGATACTGATTGGCAAGCACGTTGCGGCGGAAAGGCTTACCGCCAGGTTAACGAATCATTTTCCCGTTGACAGTAGATTAGCCATTTTCTCCCCTAAAATTACCGTGGCGTTATTGCTGAGTTGCTGACCCTCTTCAATGTACTCCCAGACGGTGACATCATGACCTTTTTGATTAATTCGAAATCCACGCGCTCACGGGCCGCTGAAGTTCAAGTCGGGTACAAGGTCAAACTCGCAGGCGATACCCAACGACCTTTGCAGCTCATTGACCACACTCGGATTGAGCGGTCAATGCTGCATCTGTGATCCCAGCGATTCGCTCGGAAAATGGGGCCTTCCGTGATTTCAACCCGCTTCACTTTCGATAAACCCAAGGCGGTGAAATACTCTATCCAATGCAATTTCATCATTACCGCGAACAACAATACTGGCGCCAACAGTATTGACGATCAAAAATTCGGAACCCAGTCGAGTCATGTGTTTTCGCATTACTCGCCAAAACACTTCGCTTTACATCCAGGTATTTCGGTTTTAGTCGCAGGAAACTTACCCATTTCTTCACTGATACGGCACGTCCACTTTACGAATCGGCCTTACCAGCTCCCATTGACAACTTGAATATAGGAACTAATATTAGTTCCTATAATGCTCGTTATAACCTGTAATAGTTTAAATCAGCATGAAAAGCATCCAATACTTTAATCCTGCAGAAATCTACCTCGCTTCTTTGCAATCAACGAAAAGTCGTGTCGGAATGCAATCGCTATTGAATAATACTGTGGCCTATTTTGATGAAGATGCAACTTTTGACGATTTTAAATGGTCTTCCTTATCTTACCCTGACATATTAAATTTTTTAGGATACCTGCATGGCGAAAACAGAACTCCGAATACCATTAATACCTATCTCGCAGCCATTAAGGGTGTAGCAAAAGAGGCTTGGAAGTTAAAGGTAATGGACATCGAGCAATACCATCGAATCAAAGAAATTAATCGCGTCCGTGGGAGCCGCGTAGATAAAGGCCGAGCTCTCAGTACGGATGAACTCAATACAATGATCGATCACTGCCTTGCCAACGATGGTCCTATCGCGATGCGAGATGCTTGTTTGATTGCGCTGATGTATAGCGCAGGCCTCCGCAGAGAAGAAGCCGCGTCACTGCGTCTCGCATCTTATAGTAAAGCTGAAATGAAACTGACCATAAAAGGTAAAGGCAATAAAGAGCGTATTAATCCGCTAAATAATCGTGTCATCGATATTATTGAAACCTGGTTAGACGAGCGTGGACGAACCCCTGGTCCAATATTTGTGAGAATATTAAAAGGCGGAAAAATCACTACAGGTCCAATAACAGATAAATCAGTGTACAACATAATTGTAAAAAGATATCGCGAGTGCGGCCTAAAACGAATTAGTCCACATGACCTTCGCAGATCGTTTGCCACTGCCCTGCTTGAAAATGGTGAGGATCTTTTCGTTGTACAAGATTTAATGGGCCACAGTTCAATTTCAACAACACAGCGCTACGATAAGCGAGGTGCAAGCAAAAAAATTGAAGCAGGTAGATCCCTTCCTCTTTAGGAAATTGGATCATTAATCAAGCGTCTCTCAGATTAGGCCGATTTGGGGTTTCTTCCAGTCGGCCCCTAGTAAAGGCCGACTTGTAATCGCCTCATGATGTTGGCCCGGTAATGCCAGGCGAACGTATAAATTCCACCAGTTATAAATTAAGGCA
>JAESQG010000065.1 GCA_016765265.1 Pseudomonadales bacterium
ATAATCAATAACAGTATTATAACGCCACAGAGGTAACCTTCAGAGAAGCGCTATCATACTCTTGCTGCCATTGCAGACAAGCCGATTGATCGCCATTTTCAAAAACCTTTGCTAGTAGCCAGACTACCGAACTTCATCGCAAACCAGCCTTTCGCACTAGTAGAGGCAACGGGGATCATAATGAGCATAATAAAAGTAGCACTTAACACCAATCAAGGGAAAATTGTCCTCGAACTGGATGATGAAAAAGCGCCAGAGTCCGTTAAAAATTTCACCAGCTATGTGGAAAGTGGGCACTATGAAGACACTATCTTTCACCGTGTTATTGATGGCTTTATGATACAAGGAGGAGGGTTTGATATCGAAATGAATCAAAAACCAACCCAGGCACCCGTAAAAAATGAAGCCAACAATGGACTGAAAAACCAGATTGGTACTATAGCCATGGCTCGAACCAGTGATCCCCACTCTGCAACAGCTCAGTTTTTCATCAACACGGTAGACAACGGATTTTTAGATCATACCGCCGAATCAGCTCAGGGCTGGGGCTATACCGTATTTGGTGAGGTGTGTACCGGAATAGAGATTGTTAATAAAATCGTAAAAGTGAAAGTCGGAACTACCGGTGCTCACAAAGACGTTCCCGAAGAGCCCGTCATCATAGAAAGCGCTGCCATAGTAGAGTAAGCGAAAGATACTCGCCCGCCAATGACAACTTTATTCATTTCAGATCTCCACCTTGAAGAAGGGCGCCCGGACATTACTCGGGCGTTTTCACAGTTCATTCGCCATGAGGCAATTCACGCGGAAGCACTTTACATTTTAGGCGACTTCTTTGAAGTCTGGCTGGGAGATGATTTCCGTAGTCTTTTAGTCACCCAAATTATCGATTTGTTGAAGGAAGTGTCGGATGCCGGCGTTCCTTCTTACTTAATGCAAGGAAATCGCGATTTTTTAATCGGTGAGGAGTTTTGTCAAGCGGCAAGCTGCTCGCTGTTAAATGATCCTTGTGTAATCACCCTTCAAAATCAGCCCGTTCTTCTCTGTCATGGCGACCATCTGTGTACTGAAGACAAAGATTACATGGCCTTCAGATCAACAGTGCGTGACCCAGCATGGCAAAATTCTTTTTTGGCCAAACCAATCGATGAGCGTATCGCCGTAGCCCGAAACCTTCGAGAACTGAGCCAAACAGAATCCCAAAATAAAAACAGCTATATTCTAGACGTGACGGAATCAGAGGTAATTCCGTTTATGGAGAGCTTCGGCGTGACCCGATTAATTCATGGACACACGCATCGCCCCGCAATTCATTCATTACAAATAAAAGGACAAGCCGCTCAGCGTATAGTATTGGGGGACTGGTATACCCAAAGTTCAATACTTCGTGTGACAGATGGCAACTATGATTTAAACTCAATTCCATTTGCCTAATTCCATTTGCCTAAGTTGTCTTGTACCTTATCTCATGTTAATCCTTCGTCCATTAATTTATAAACCAACGATTAGTCCAAATTATGGCAAGCAACGAAACTCAGGAGTATCAGCTGAAAGGTGAAATAGCAGCCTTTGTGCTACGCAGTCTGGGAAAGCTACCCTTCCTATTAGCACAATATATTGGAGCGTTAAGCGGCTGGCTGCTGTGGGTTCTTCCCACGAGCTCAAAGCGCATAACCCGTATTAATCTGAAGAAATGTTTTCCTGACAAACCTGATCACTGGCGTAACAAAATTGTACGTCAATCACTTATAGAATCGGGGATAATGATGCTTGAAATTGCCCCTCTATGGATCAATCCATTTGCTTGGGGTAAACAATTCATCGTCTCTGTTGATGGGGAGGAGTTAATTGACCACGCCGCGGAGAAAAACGCAGGCATATTATTTATCACGCCACACCTAGGTAACTGGGAACTTCTAAGCCAATATATAGCAAGCCGTTTTCAAGTAACCGCCATGTATCGCCCTTCCAAGCTAAAAGCGGTGGATGAAATAATCCTTAATTCAAGAGCGGAACCCGGCACCATCATGGCGCCCACCTCCATCCGCGGCGTGAAACAGATAAAGGATTGTTTAAATTCGGGGGGGACTACCGTGATTTTTCCTGACCAAGTCCCACACTCGCGCGGAGGAGTGTATGTTCCCTTTTTCTCTGAACCTTGTTTTACCGGTGTACTCGTGCCACGATTACTCCGCAATTCCGAGATTACGCCTTTATGCATTTATTGCCACCGGCTTGGTATTGGTAAGGGTTTNGAAGTACGTGTTAGAGAAGTTGCACCACTNATAAAATCGNCNGACGTAGCAATTGCCACCAGAGCGCTAAGCGAAACCATTGAAGCTGTCGTGACGGAAGACATTGAACAGTACCAGTGGAGTTACAAACGTTTTAAAGAAGAGGGTCGACCAGGCGGAGAGGTGCAATACTGAACCATCGCCGGAACCATCGCCNGAACTCTCNCTCTCTAACGACTAATTTCTAACAGCTACNTCCTAACAGCTAAGGATGATTGAATTCCGCTCTGGTTGATCTATCGTACATACATAACAGCTCACATTAGTGCTCTCCAGGTTCGCTGCAATTTGACTCTTAAGATCCTGACGTACTTAACATTTTATGCTTTTTACTGTATAATTCGCGCGACTTATTACTCAAACAGAGTAAAGAATATCCAACTAGACAGCATCTGATTATCGTTATAGACAATTAGAGGCACCGGAAACACAAAGAGGTTTATCGTGCTTGAAGCTTATCGCCAACACGTTACAGAACGTGCTACTCAAGGTATACCAGCCCAACCGCTAGACGAGGAGCAAACTGCCGCACTAGTCCAGTTATTAAAAAGTCCACCTGATGGTGAAGAAGAATTTCTGGTGGAACTCATAACCAATAGAGTACCCGCTGGTGTTGACCAAGCCGCCTATGTAAAGGCTAGTTTTTTAGCCGCTGTGGCCACTGGAGAAACCACCTCTCCCATTATTGATAGAAAAAAAGCCACATTTTTGCTAGGCACGATGCTCGGCGGATACAATATTGAGCCGCTTATTAAGCTACTCGACGACGACGAAGTCACCGATATTGCTGTGGAGGCGCTATCTCATACCTTGCTTGTCTTTGACGCCTTTCACGACATAGTG
Source organism: Pseudomonadales bacterium (assembly GCA_016765265.1). Classification (GTDB taxonomy): domain Bacteria; phylum Pseudomonadota; class Gammaproteobacteria; order Pseudomonadales; family DC-out160; genus DC-out160. The sequence goes on from JAESQG010000065.1 coordinate 3,138, forward strand.
GAAAAATCAAAAACGAATCCAAAGGCAAAAAAAGTACTTCAGTCATGGGCGGATGCAGAGTGGTTTACCTCTAAAAAAGAGCTACCAGCAAAACTGACTTACACCGTATTTAAAGTGGCAGGAGAAACTAACACTGATGACCTTTCTCCCGCTCAGGATGCATGGTCTAGGCCTGACATTCCTCTCCATGCTCTTGCCTTTCTGAAAAACCCCCGCGATGGAATACACAATGCTCTGGAACAAATTGCTGAGCTGAAAGGAAAAGGCTTTCCCCTCACCTATGTGGGCGATGTCGTAGGAACAGGCTCTTCGCGCAAATCCGCTACCAATTCCGTGCTGTGGTATATGGGCGATGATATTCCTTTCATTCCCAACAAGCGTGATGGTGGTCTGGTTCTCGGCGATAAAATCGCTCCCATTTTCTTTAATACGATGGAAGATGCCGGTGCGCTACCTATTGAATGTTCAGTCGCCAAATTGAACATGGGCGATGTCATTGATATCTACACAAACGAGGGCGTTATCAAACGCCATGATAGTGACGAAGTTGTTTCTAACTTTAAGTTTAGAACCGAGGTGCTGCTGGACGAGGTACGCGCCGGTGGCCGAATCCCGCTTATCATAGGTAGAGGACTCACTGAAAAAGCGCGTGAAGCGTTAAAGCTTGCTCCAACCACTATTTTCCGTAGCCCTATAGAAGTAAAAGACACAGGCAAAGGATACAGTCTTGCACAAAAGATCGTTGGCAAAGCTTGTGGCGTAGAAGGAGTACGCCCCGGCACCTATTGTGAGCCAAAAATGACCACCGTAGGCTCACAAGATACCACCGGACCGATGACACGAGATGAACTAAAAGATCTCGCTTGTCTTGGTTTTTCCGCAGACCTGGTAATGCAATCTTTCTGTCACACGGCCGCCTACCCCAAACCNATCGACGTTGAGATGCAGCACACCCTACCCGATTTTATCAGAAATCGCGGTGGTATTTCCTTGCGTCCAGGAGATGGCATTATTCACTCGTGGCTAAATCGCATGTTGCTGCCAGATACTGTTGGCACAGGCGGAGATTCTCACACTCGCTTTCCTCTCGGCATTTCGTTTCCCGCNGGCTCNGGTCTGGTAGCATTTGCTGCCGCAACGGGAGTTATGCCTTTGGATATGCCTGAGTCCATCTTGGTCCGGTTCATCGGTAATCGCCAACCCGGTGTTACGCTTCGCGATTTGGTACACGCCATTCCCCTACAGGCAATCAAGCTAGGACTGTTGACCGTCGAGAAAGAAGGCAAGATAAACGCATTCTCCGGGCGTATTTTAGAGATAGAGGGCTTAGATGATTTAACAATAGAACAGGCCTTCGAACTATCTGATGCCTCGGCTGAACGCTCCGCCGCTGGTTGCAGTATTGCCCTGTCTGAAGATTCTGTAGCAGAATACTTGAATTCTAACGTAACGCTACTCAAATGGATGATTGCAAACGGATATGGCGATGCGGGTAGCATAGAGCGTCGCATTCAATCCATGCAGAAATGGCTAGATGCGCCATCGTTATTACGTGCAGACAAAGATGCGGAATACACAGAAATCATTGAAATCAATTTAGATGAAATCAAAGAGCCTATACTCTGCTGCCCCAACGATCCNGATGATGCAAAAACNCTNTCTGATNTTGCTGGCGCCAAAATTGATGAAGTTTTTATAGGNTCCTGCATGACTAACATCGGACATTTTCGCGCGGCGGGNAAATTACTAGAACAANTAGATGGGGCTCTGTCCACCAAATTGTGGATTGCTCCACCTACCAGAATGGACAAAGATAAGTTAATGGAGGAAGGTTACTATAGTATCTACGGCAAATCAGGTGCTCGTACTGAAATGCCTGGGTGTTCACTCTGCATGGGTAACCAAGCCCGAGTAGCCCCTAATAGTACAGTGGTATCCACCTCTACCCGTAATTTTCCCAACCGACTTGGCCAAGGAGCAGACGTCTATCTGGCATCCGCTGAACTCGCCGCTATTGCTTCCATTATTGGAAAACTACCGACGAAGGAGGAGTACCTTGAGTATGCAAGTACCATCGACTCCATGTCTGCAGACATTTACCGTTATATGAACTTCGACCAACTGGAAGAGTATGCTTCGGTCGCTGATAAGGTAAAAATCCCTCTCGCGCAAAAAAGCTAGCACCGACGCTCGTCACAAGCTGACCGTCGATCTCAATATCTTTACAAAAAAACCCGTCTAATGCTCGTACTAGCATTAGACGGGTTTTTTTGTTCAACCCTCAATTCGTTGGAAGCTTAGTTTAAGTTAATATAGAATATTCGAAACTTTAAACTTACTCTTCTTTATTCATTAATAAGATTCGCTAATAAGATCATAAAAGGAATGCAGTATATGAAATCACCCCTCTCAGAAAAAGCAGCAGCTATCAGCGAACTTTTAGAAAAATTCATGGATGAAGAAATTTACCCCGTAGAGCAAGAGTATTCTGACTACATACATAGCACCGACAACCCCTGGCAAACGCCACCGCTTATCCAAGAACTAAAAGCTAAAGCTAAAGAAGTGGGCNTNTGGAATTTGTTTTTGCCNGTCAAGCACTATGATGAGGGTTTGAGCAACGTTGATTATGCCCCCTTAGCTGAAATTATGGGNCGAGTATTATGGGCTCCCATGGTCTTCAACTGTAATGCACCGGATACCGGCAACATGGAAGTGTTTATCAATTATGCGACAGAAGAACAGAAAGAAAAGTGGCTGAAACCTCTTTTAGCCGGAGAAATTCGGTCTTCTTTCGCCATGACTGAGCCCGATGTAGCCAGTTCCGACGCCACCAACGTGCAATGTTCCATCGTTCGTAAAGGCGATGAGTACGTGATTAATGGCCGCAAATGGTTTATTACCGGCATTATGCATGAAGCCTGTAAAATAATAATAGTGATGGGCAAAACTGATCCTGACAACTCTAATCGACACATCCAGCAATCACAAATACTCGTCCCTAAAGACACCCCTGGCGTGANAATCGTGAGNCCCCTGACTACTTTAGGGTACTTGGGGGCCCCACTTGGCGAAGCCGAAATTGTNTTNGAGAATGTGCGAGTGCCGGTGGANAACATACTACTTGGTGAAGGTCGAGGATTTGAGATTGCGCAAGGTCGCTTAGGNCCTGGGCGNATTCATCACTGCATGCGTCTTGTAGGATGTGCTCAGCGGGCCCTTGAGTTAATGTGCAAAAGAGTGGAAGAACGTAGCACATTCGGTCGTAAGCTAAGCGANCACCAATCTGTACGTGAAGATATCGCACAGTCTTATTGCGATGTAGAACAAGCCCGGTTGCTTACCATGATGGCAGCAGAAAAAATTGATCNNCTTGGCAATAAAGAAGCGAAAGATCTTATCGCCGCCATTAAAATCGTAACACCCACGATGGCCGCCCGTGTCATTGATCGATCGATTCAGATTCACGGTGCTGGCGGGTTAACAAAAGATTATTTTCTTGCTGAAGCTTACAACTATGCTCGACAGATTCGCTTTGCAGATGGCCCAGACCAGGTACATATGATGCAACTAGGCCGGTCTTTAATCAAACAGTATAATTAATTATAAGAACATAATGTTATGACTAATGAAATAACTCCCGCACTCATCGACAAACTTAATACTTATCTNAGTACNCGCATCGACGGATTCGGTAGCTTATTAAGTGCTGAAAAGTTTTCAGATGGACAATCCAATCCCACTTATTTATTAACTACTGATTCTTCCAAATATGTATTAAGGCGTAAGCCTGAAGGGCCCGTACTGCCCTCCGCTCACGCGGTGGACAGGGAGTTTCGCGTTATGTCTGCTCTGTCAAGCACGCCCGTACCCGTTCCCACTATGCACCTGCTGTGTGAAGACATTGAGATCATTGGCAGTATGTTTTACATCATGGAATTCGTTGACGGACCCCTTTACTGGGATGCTCAGTTAACCGAAATATCAGAGCCGTCGGTGCGCGGCGAAATCTATGATCAAATGAATAGAGTTCTGGCGGACTTACACAGCGTTGACATTAACGCCGTAGGATTAAGTGAGTTCGGTAGACCCGGCAGTTACTTCGAACGACAATACAAACGCTGGAGTAAACAGTTCCGCGCTTCGGAAACAGATAAAATTGAAGCAATGGAAGTTTTGATGGAATGGTTACCCAAAAACATGCCTGAAGACGATGGTCGAGTGAGCCTGATCCACGGCGATTATCGAATTGATAACATTATATTTGCACCTAACGAACCGAAAATACTAGCCGTATTGGATTGGGAGCTTTCCACTCTTGGTCACCCTTTTTCTGATATGGCCTATCAATGCATGCAATTGCGTATGCCCGCCGACCCCTCCCTAGGAAATCTGGCTGGTTTGGGTAATATCGACCGCCGCGCCCTAGGAATACCAACTGAGGAAGAGTACGTATCCCGCTATTGTGAACGTATGGGACTAAAGGAAATACCTAACTGGCCCTTTTACTTAGCGTTTAACTTTTTCCGTTTTTCCAGCATCTTACAGGGCATCATGAAACGNTACCAAGATGGCTCAGCATCCAACGAACAAGCGCTAAGTTACGGCAAGATGGCGGGTCCCACAGCAGAGCTGGCAATTGAGTATTTACAAAGTGAAAATTTACTGTAATTAATGCTGNAACAAAAAGTNGGGAGACCATCGATGGGTAATAANAATAGTGATCTTTTTAGTGTCAATGGCAAAGTCGCTTTAGTCACCGGCGCATCCGGCGGCTTCGGAGAACATTTTGGCCGAGTATTAGCAGCCAACGGGGCAAAAGTAGTGGTAGCCGCCCGACGTCTAGACCGCTTGCAAAATGTAGTATCCGATATTGTAGCCTCAGGAGGTGAAGCAAAAGCCATAGTCATGGACGTTACCGATAAGGCAAACGTCGCCGCGGCATTCGATGCGGCTGAGGAAGCATTTGGCACAGTGACACTGTTAGTCAATAATGCGGGAGTCGCTCAACCAAAACCACTACACAAAAGTAGTGAAGACACTTGGGATTTCGTTACCGATACGAACCTTAAAGGAGTGTGGATCGTTGCTGCAGAGGCAAGCCGACGAATGGTCGCAGCCAACAGCGATGGATCTATTATAAATATTTCGTCAGTGCTCGGCCTTTGCACCAGTTACGGTCACGGGGTTTATTCTGCTTCCAAGGCAGGTGTTATTCAAGTTACCAAACATTTAGCTTTAGAATTAGCAGACAATAACATCCGTGTGAACGCCATTTGCCCTGGCTATTTCAGGACTGAAATGAACACTGATTATTTCGATAGTGAGAAAGGGAAACAATACATCCACTCATGGCCCTCAAAACGTCTAGGCGAAATGGAAGAGATGACGGGCCCTTTGTTACTGTTAGCAAGCGACGCAGGTCGATACATAACAGGATCTACCCTAACCGTTGATGGTGGTTTTTTATTAAAGTCGTTTTAAAGGGGACATAGAAACTAAAAAGGCGGCAAGTAGAGTGATCCACTTGCCGCCTTTTATCTACTAAACCCAACCGCTTTTCAGGTCAATTTTTATTCGCTAACTCCCTTCATTAGAAAACCATACTGATATTTTGTCAAATTTACCAATGAAGAAAGCCATTACCGAATATGCTGCTCCCTTGGTTGCGACCCACGCACTATTAGCACTATCCGCTTCCAGGGTTTTATGCCCTAACGCAGTTAAATAAGCATGTATCGCCGTAGCTTGCTCTTCATTAATCATATCGCTATAACCAGGCATACCGATTTTCTCCATCGATCCTTCCATTACGATAGCCATAAATTGGTCGTGGGTAGCTTTATTCATATAACGTAGATCACGCAAGGCTGGTGAACTGATTGCGCCAGGACCATGGCAGTACACACAGTTCTCATGATAATGCCTATTGCCTAGGGTTAATACATCGTCCGAGGCTGTGAGCGGAGGCGGCTCTGCTATACGTTTGACATCTTCTATGATGGTCTGTTTTGCTTCAGCACCCAGTTTAAAGGTCAGTACTCGCCCAGTTCGGTGATTTACAGGTATGTCCTTTATGGTAATACTAAAAGACAAACCAACCGAACCACCAAACCCTGCCATGACCGTAATGTACTGTTCTCCATCCACGGTGTAGGTAATGGGAGGAGCAATAATTCCATGCTTGGCATTGTAGGACCACACTTTTTGTCCGGTACTCGCTGAGTAAGCTACAAGATAGCCACTAGCATTTCCTTGAAACACCAAGCCCCCGCCTGTACACAGTACCCCACCATTCCAGGGTCCCGTATGCTTCACCTCCCATACTCGCTCTTGTTTTATCGGATCCCACGCTTGTAAATATCCACGAGCAGTTGAAGGGCCAAGTGTTTTGAGTAAATTGGGGTCCAGACCTACTGGGAAATCTGTGTCCTTCATCACCGGTATACCGACGTTCCAGGTGCCTGGCTTATATTCAAACTTGTCGGGTTGCGAATAGTAAAAACTGAGCTCTCTACTGGGAATATAGACATATCCAGTGTCTTTGCTAAAGCACATGGGTTGCCAATTATGACCTCCCAGTGGCGATGGGAATTGCAATCTTCCCTCGTCTTTATAGCTGCTGTCGGTCTCGACGGGTCTACCTGTTTTCGGATCTATGTGGCTAGCCCAAGACACAGGGACGTAGTTGTCTGCGGAGATAAATTCACCTGTGACGCGGTCAATCACATAATAGAAGCCATTTTTAGGCGCCTGCATAATGACCTTACGCAGTTTATTATCAATATTTAAATCCGCCAAAATCATATGCTGGGTAGCGGTGTAATCCCAAGCTTCACCAGGGGTGGTTTGATAATGCCAAACATACTCACCGGTATCTGGGCGCACAGCAACAATTGAGGATAGAAAGAGATTATCGCCCCCTGCTGGACTACGTATATGCTTATTCCAGGGAGAACCATTACCAACACCCACATAGAGTAAATCAAGTTCAGGATCAAAGGCCATT
>JAESQG010000066.1 GCA_016765265.1 Pseudomonadales bacterium
TTCATAATCGGTTGAACGATAAGCATTGTAGTGCCTAATTGCAAGTGCTGATCTTAATTAAATCAAATACTTAGATGAAAAAGGGAGTGAAGTCAGGAAAACCTAAGTGTGGATGTGGGGGAGAAGAGAGTGTATTTTGAGTTTAGTGATTATTCCACTAGTTATATCTTTTATGAGCAGCCCTAGTAGGGCCTGACTGTGAAGGTCAGCCTGGAGGCCAAGCCATTTGTCGACCCCCCAAAAGATGTAGGTGAATGTGGAATACGGTTTGGCCTCCATGATTATTGCAGTTCATGACGACTCTGTAACCATCATCAGCAAACCCTAATTCTTTAGCTAATTTTTGAGCTGTTATGGGGAGCAGTCCCATTAGGCTGGCGTTCGATTCTTCTAGATCGTTAAGTGTAGAAATGTGTGTTTTCGGTATGATTAAGATATGTGTGGGTGCCTGCGGATTGACATCGCGAAATGCCAGTACCTTGTCGTCTTGATAAACAATGTCGGAGTTGATTTCTCCATTAACTATTTTGCAAAATAGGCAATTCACGGTTAGTTTCCCTTTTTGGTTTAGTTGGTCTAATTAATTATTATGGATATGTTGGGGATTCTGATGTGGGTAGTTCTACCCTAGTCCATCTTACCAACGTATTTTGTAACTCAAATAACTCCACTGGTTTAGTCAAGTGGGCGTTCATGCCGCATTGAAAACTTTGCTCTTTGTGCTCGTCCATAATGTGAGCCGTTAGCGCGATAATCGGTGTTTCCTTAAAGCCGTTTTCTTTTTCCCAGCGTCTAATGTCTATGGTGGCTTCAAAACCGTTTTTCACGGGCATGTCGTAATCCATCAACACCAGGTCATATTTCCCCGTTTTCATAGCCGTGATGGCCTTTTCACCGTTGTCTACAGTGTCCACATCCACGCCCAATTTTGCAAGCATGCCTTTTATTACTTTTTGACTGATGCGGTGATCTTCGGCCACTAACACTCTTGCTTGCTGGTGGAATTTTTGAATGCTGTGATTGCCTATTTGACTGCTGCCTAATGCCTTCAGCATATAGTCTAGCTCTTCCGCGAGAGTGATTTTAAGCAATTTTCCAGAGACTGGTTTTGTAAGTACTCGACGAATACCCGCGTCACGGGCCGCTGTAGTATTGGGTGATACACCTAAACCAGTCATCATTATAATGAGTATGTCGTGGGTAATGAGACCGTCTTCACGAACCTTTGCTGCCAGCTCCAGTCCGTTCATACCAGGCATGTCATGATCAAGAATGACGATATCAAAAGGTTCCCTTAGATTCGCTTGGGTTCGTAGGATGGCAAGTGCATGTTTCCCATTGATGGCGGAAGTGACTCGCATACCCCAACCACTAGCCTGTTGTTCGATGACCATCCGACAGGATGCGTTGTCATCGACAATTAATAGTTTCAGATCCGCCAGGTTCGTCTCATAAGACTGTTGGTTGATTGCCGTTTTGGGCAGTGCTTGTAATGGGATGGTGACCCAGATAGAGCCTCCTTTTCCAGGGATCAATTTAGCGTTAATGTTCCCTTCCATTAGTGCAATTAATTGTTTGGCAATGATTAGGCCTATGCCTGTATGGCCAAATTCGGCGGCGATATCGTTACCTGTTTTGTGCTTATTAAGAACGAGCTGGTCAACTAATTCCTTTGGAATGCCGGAACCCTTGCTCGTACTTTTAATCTTGAACTGAATTAGATTTCTGTCTTTGTTGGCGTAAGATGTTTTAATTATTACCTCACCATGTTCCGAATACTTAATGACAGTGCTGACCAGGCTAGAGATGATTTGCTGCAGGCGAACTGGATCACCGCGGACGTTTGCAGGTATATCCGTTGCTAGATCGTTGGTGAGATTTAGTTCTTTTTCTTCGGCATGATATCTAAGGTCATTCAGTGTTTCAGTTAAGATCAAAGATAAGTCGAAAGGCTCGGCAGCTAATTCGATTCGCCCCGTCTCTATTCGGCTATAATCCAAAATATCGTCGAGAATTTTAAGGAGGTTGTTTCCGGACTCATGAATGGTTCTTACAAAATCGTCTTGATTGGTAGTAAGGGCAGTACCTTCAAGTAGTTCAGCCATGCCCAATATGCCGTTCATGGGGGTTCGTATTTCGTGGCTCATTTTGGCTAGAAATTCTGTCTTTGTGCGTCTTTCTGCTTCTGCGACGGCCACTCGTTGATGTCGATTTTGGTCTTCGCTTTTTATAAAGCTCACTCGTTCACCTAGTCCTAGCGCCAGTAAAATGGCTTCGAGTACACCAGCAAAGAGTATAACGTGAGTAATTTGAATCTGAGCGGGAAGATAGCCGTAGGCCGTTTGGACACTGAGTATGAGTGCGAGCATATAGGTTGCGCGGGATATTAAATAATATCGAGCTGGTGGGTAGCCGTTTCGCCAGCTGATTGCTCCCGCTGCTACTAGTGCGGGGCTAATGCAGATGGCCAACAGAGTGCTGGCTTGGGCGCTAATGTGGGGCGGAATAAAGGGTAAGACTGCGCAGATAATTAAAGAAGAGTAGGCAATAATTTGAAGAATTCGATCAAGCCAGAAAGCGGACTCGGGCATTTTTAAGTAACTACGTGCAAATAAAGCAGCCATTGGAATAACAAGCATAACAAAACCGATCTCCAAGTGATTTTGTAAGCCTGCTGGAAAACGCCATATAAAACTAAAATAACCCGATTGGGTACCAAGAAATCCAAACAAACTGATTAGCAATAGAATGTAGTACAGATAAGAGCTGTCTTTAACAGATTTATAAACAAACAGGTGGTAGACAAAGAGACCAAAAATTATGCCAAAGCTCAAACCAAAAAGTAGTTGATCAATGTTTAGCGACTGTAGAAATTGCTCTGGAGAGCTGACTATCATTGAAAAATTTAAGTATTGAACTGAACTCAAACTGATGTAAAAGGTTCTTTCTTCATTGGCGCCTAAGTCGAGATAAAAGAGGTAGGTGTAATGGCGAATATCACCGTAGAACTGTTCAGTTTGAGCGCCAGCGGTCTGTAGGGGGGGTTCTTGATCTTCGGAGTAGAGGTGTATCCTACCTATATTCGGGCGTTTTATATTGAGAATTACTTTTTTTTCTTTGCTCGTGTTATTTTTTAAGTTAAATCGAACCCAGTATGTAGATTCGGTATAGCCAAATCGCAGGTGGTTTTGCCGGGATAAAGTAAAACGGTTGTTGTGTTCTGGTGCTAGCACATCGTCATAAGTGAGCTTTTGACTTTTGTCCTCATAATATTCAACAAACTCACCAATTGAAGTTGCAGGCATTTCAGCATCGATCATAACGGCTTGAATTGCATGGCCGTGGGAAATGGCTCCAATGTAGAAAAAGAGGCCAAATATAGCTGGCGCCAATGTTCGTATGGTCAATGTTCTTATGGTAAAGGTTTTTACGGTAAAGGTTTTTACGGTAAAAAAGCTTAAGCTAAAAAAACGTTGCCAGTAGGATGTGAATAAAGTTGTGACGTGCATATTTGGTAGCGCTACTCTTCTCTCATGTAACGGAAACGTCGATTATACCCTAGTCAGTTTTAATTTCTCTGTGAGAGTGTCAAAAGTTGGGTAGTTGATACGGAAGATACTAATAGAAAAATGAATTCTGTCTTGTTAGTTTAAGTATTGGTCATGATCTTTGGCGGCTGGATAAAACTATAGGGTTTAAGTTTCGGCATTTTTAGACGATTTTGATATTAGGCGATTTTGATATTAGATAATTGGAACAATTAGCCTCAGTGGTTTAATCGTATTTATATACCAAAGCCTGCAGGCCAGATTCATTGAGAAGATAGGCTCCTAGTTCGCTACGACGCCCGCCGTCACAACGCGCCACATAGGTAGTATTTTCGTCTAGCTTTACCAGGTGTTGTCTGAGTTCAGGCAGAGGGATGTTTTTGCTGCCATCACCGCTCTCCTGTGAATATTCCATTGCGAGCCTGACATCTATGATTGTTACCGANCNACCTGATTCGCGCAAAGATACAATTTCATTCTCGGTGATATATTGCAGTACGGGTTCTTGTAGAAGACGTTTGAAGTCATCTTTGCCTAAGCGCATCAATATACCAGGCTCAGACATCTCTACCGTGGCATTGCGTACGGTATCACCTATTAAGGCTTCTTCTCCAAAAAAACTGCCAGGCCCTAGAGTAGCCAGTATTTTCGGTTTTTTGTCTTTTCCTTGTCTACGAACGATTGCGCTGCCACTTTGAATGACAAAAAAATCGTCACCGTTTTCACCTTCTTTTACTATCTCTTGATTTGTAGACGCATTCACTTCAGAAAAGGAGACAAAAAGCTGCTGAATATTGCCTGGGGGAATTTTTTGAAACAATTTGGATTGCAGCAGGCTGGACATCCAATCGTTATCGTACGAATCCGTATCATCATCCAATTCTTCTACTAAGTAATTACCCGCTTGGTCCCAGGTCAATACTAGGTCGAGGCGATCTTTATTTATCGCCAATATTTTAACGTCCCCTGTGGTGACAGCCGAAACCCGATGAGGTGAATGATTGTCAAACGCTCTTTGGGTAGTCGTCGTATTAGCTTCGATTGGGGAAATATTAAAATGTTCATCGCAGAGATCGATTTTACCTTCCACGAGGTAAAAGCAGGCTTTGCTGGTTTGACCACGTTTAAATATCATTTTGCCAGCAGGGAAATATTGCAGGGCCGCATCTGCTAATAGCTCAGTGACGTGGCTGTCCGATAAGCTATCCATTGGAATNAATTGTTGTAAAACCTTAATGTCGGGTTTGTCTTCCATTCAAACAAAATCCTTGGCCCATTGTCTATGCTGAAGCTATGCGTTCTAAAAGTCTAGCTTGAAAAAAGAATCTGTGAGAGGACAAACTTCAAAGGGTGAGAGGTTTTTTGAATAAATTTGAACGAAATTGGCGACCGCTACATGTCATTTCAACTTGCTACGAGTAAATATACCGCTCCTTTTGTGGGAGTGTTTATTACTGTTTTGGTGGTTTTTATCTATCTGGCTAATTCGGGTATTTTGGCACAAGCGCTCACTCGACTTGATTATGCCGTGTACGATTTCCGTTACAATATTCTACTGCCTGTACCCATAGAAAGTGATACTAAAATAGTCATCGTTGATCTAGATGAACTCAGTTTAGCCAAAGAGGGTCGATGGCCATGGAGCCGGAAAAAAATTGCAGATTTAGTTGCAAAAATCGTTGAAAGTGGAGCGTTGGTAATCGGTTTTGACATGGTGTTTTCAGAAAGCGAAGAGAACATCGTCAGTATACTGTTGAATGATTCTAAGGTGTCCGATGCTGCGCGAACAGAGCTNCTGGGTCTTGAGTCGGATTATGATTTTAATAGAGTGCTGGCGAATAGCTTGGAAGGNGATACCATACTGGCCTATATTTTTCATGAAGAAAAAGGTGTTCAAGTAGGCCAACTACCAGAGCCGATAATGAAATTGGCCGAGGGACAAAGTCAGTATCTCGCCGTCCCCGCCATGACCAACTTCTCCGCTACCCTGCCTTATATCCAAGATAAAGCGCTCTCCGCGGGTTATGTCACTATTATTCCTGATGAAGATGGAGTGATAAGGCGTTCGCAGCTGTTGTTACAACACAATAATGCCTTGTTCAGTTCGTTTGCTTTGGAAATAGCTCGGCAATATTTGTTGGTGAATGAAGTGATTCCTCAATTTAATTACATCGGTGAGGTGCAAGTGTTGGAATCGATCCAACTCGATCGGATCCGAATTCCAACTGATGAAAAGGGGCAGATGATTATCCCCTATAAAGGTAAGCGAGGAAGTTTCCCCTATGTGTCTGCTTCATCGGTGCTCAATGGAGAACTTCAAGGTGAAGAGTTGGATTCCGCTATCGTATTGATAGGGGCAAGCGCTTTAGCTTTAGCAGATCTTAAAACCACGACCCTTGGGCCTGGGTTTCCCGGAGTTGAGGTTCACGCTAATATCATCAATGCAATCCTTAATCAGTCCACGAATGATCTTGAAGATAATAATTTACAGGATAATAACTCACAGTCCAAGCAGCAGGGAGGGGTTAAATATCGATACCAAATTCCGTATAAGTTGGAACAAGAGAAACTCATAACGACAGTGGTTTTGGTGGTGTTAGGGTTTCTGCTAGCTTTTATTCAGCCTCGCCTTGGACCCATGACACTTATCATGAGTTCTTTCATATTGCTGTTTTTTTTCATTGCAGGTAACTTTTATTTATGGCGTCGTTATTCGCTTGATACTTCAGTATCAGCGTATTTGATGCTCGTCATATTAGTTTCTACGGCCAATTTCGCAGAAGGGTTCTTACGGGAAACATCTCAGCGATTGAAAATAAAAAAAATGTTTGGTCAATATGTGCCTTCGGCTCATGTGGACAAAATGCTAGCCAGTGGTGATGATTTTAGTTTCGCTNGTGAAAGTAAAGAGATGAGTGTCATGTTCAGTGATATCCGCAGTTTTACGACGATATCAGAAGGGCTATCAGCTGTTGATTTAAAATCAATGCTCAATCGTTTTTTTACACCCATCACCCAAATTATTTTTGATAACGGTGGCACTATTGATAAGTATGTGGGTGATATGGTGATGGCTTTCTGGGGGGCGCCGCTTGATGATGAGTTCCATGCGGAGAATGCAATTAAAGCGGGCTTACGGATGTTGGAGGAAGTCGAGCGTTTAAAAGAGGAGTTCAAAAATGCCGACTTGCCAGAGATTAATGTGGGTATTGGTATCAATACAGGATTGATGAACGTGGGGGATATGGGGTCAAGTTATCGGCGTGCTTATACTGTGCTGGGCGATGCTGTTAATTTAGGATCGCGTCTGGAAGGGGTGACTAAATTCTATGGTGCGAAGTTATTAATCGGTGAAAAAACACAGGAACAATCGCCTTCTTTTTTGTGCAGAACTATCGATCGTATTAGGGTGAAAGGTAAAACAGAGCCTATTACCGTTTATGAACCACTGTGTTACGTTGACGACGCAAGTGAAGAGTTGCAGGATCAGGTGGCGCGATTTCATCTTGCTTTAGACCACTACTTCTTTCAACGCTGGGATGAAGCCACTCGTATTATATTAAAATTGAAAAAAGATGATCCCAGCTGCCATCTGTTTACCTTGTATTTGAACCGAATACACCAACTACGATTTTCAAATTTATCGGTAGATTGGGACGGTGTTTATACCCATATTACCAAATAGGCTTTGATACAAGGGTTAATCTACAGTCCCTCTTTACTCTGTTTTTGTTGATTGCACAGCCTTTTCCCTTTCTATAGCCCTATAACCTATATCATCTCGGTAGTAGGCACCTTTCCACTGAACCTTTTTTACTAGCTCATAGGCATTCGCTTGCGCTTCTGAGACCGTGTCTCCTAGTGCGGTGGCGCAAAGTACTCTACCGCCGTTAGTGAGTACTTTTCCGTTCTCAATCCTTGTTCCGGCATGAAATACTTTGCTGTGGGGAGTGTTGATAGATAGATCTGGAATCTCATCCCCTTTGTTATAACTAGCAGGATAACCTTCTGCTGCTAAGACTACGCCTAGTGAAGGGCGGGGGTCCCATATAGCTTCGGCTTTATCTAACTGTTGATTAATGGCTGCTGAGCAGAGCGATACGATGTCAGATTGTAGTCTAAGCATGATGGGTTGCGTTTCAGGATCACCGAATCGGCAATTATATTCCAGTACCTTTGGAGCACCTTCACTGTCAATCATTACACCTGCGTAGAGGAAGCCAGTGTAAGGATGTCCTTCTTTTTCCATTCCGTCCACGGTGGGTTGAATGACTTCTTTCATTATTCTGTCGTGTAATTCTGCTGTGACCACTGGCGCTGGAGAGTAGGCTCCCATACCGCCAGTGTTGGGGCCTTTGTCGCCATTGTCTCTGGCTTTGTGATCTTGCGATGTGGCCAGTGGTAATATGGTTTTTCCGTCGACCATACAGATAAAACTGGCTTCTTCACCCACAAGGAATTCTTCCACTACCACGCGATGACCGGCTTCGCCAAAAGTGTTACCCGATAACATGTCCTGCACAGCCGTAATTGCCTCTTCTTCTGTCTGCGCGAGAATGACGCCTTTGCCTGCAGCTAGTCCNTCTGCTTTAACAACAATNGGGGCCCCTTGTTGTTTGATATAGGTAACGGCCTGCTCGATGTTNGTGAAATTGCCGTATGAGGCTGTTGGAATATGGTGTCTGGCNAGGAAATCCTTAGTGAATGCTTTTGAGCCTTCGAGTTGTGCGGCACCTTTTGTGGGGCCGAAAATTGGTAAATCGGCACTCTGAAAATAATCTACTATGCCTGCTACCAAAGGTACTTCAGGTCCAACAATGGTGAGACCAACACTATGGTCTTTGGCAAATTGCGCTAGCTTTTCTATTTCTAGTACATCAATTGCTATGTTTTCAACTTTATTTTCTAAAGATGTGCCGGCGTTTCCGGGCGCTACATAGACTTTACTTACGTCNGTCGATTGTGCCGCCTTCCACGCCAGTGCGTGNTCTCTGCCGCCAGAGCCTACGATTAAAACTTTCATATANAGGGTCCTATCACTAAGTTATTTAGCTCTGATTTATATCGAATNATCGACTAATGACGGAAATGCCGCATGCCCGTGAAAACCATCGCCATACCTGCTTCGTCTGCGGCAGCGATAACCTCTTCGTCGCGAATCGATCCGCCTGGCTGGATTACTGCAGTGATGCCAGCATCGGCGGCGGCATCTATACCATCGCGGAAAGGGAAAAATGCATCAGAAGCCATAACGGACCCTGTTACTTGAAGGCTTTCATCAGCAGCTTTAATGCCGGCTATTTTGGCGCTATAGACTCGGCTCATTTGGCCTGCGCCTATGCCAATCGTCTGTCCGGTTTTGGCGTAGACTATAGCGTTGGATTTAACATATTTTGCCACCTGCCAACAAAATAGTAAGTCTTTTTGTTCCTGTGTCGATGGTGCTCTTTTTGTTACCAATTTTAGATCGGATGCGGTAATTGATCCCAGGTCTCTTTCCTGTACTAGCAACCCGCCGTTTACTCGTTTGTAGTCCAACCCTCCGATGCGCTCCTCGCCGGTGAAGTCTCCGCATGCCAGCACGCGCACATTTTTTTTTGCTGCCAAAATGGGGAGGGCGTCTTCATTTATAGAGGGGGCGATAATGACTTCGACAAATTGACGGTCAATAATACGTTGTGCCGTTTCGGAATCCAGTGGCCGATTGAAGGCAAT
>JAESQG010000067.1 GCA_016765265.1 Pseudomonadales bacterium
CACTGCTGTTCCTGGCGCTGGCACCAATGTACCGTTATGGATTTTAGGTTCTAGTCTCTACGGGGCGCAGTTAGCGGCGATGCTGGGACTGCCTTTCGCTTTTGCATCACACTTTGCACCAGCAGATATGACCCAAGCTATCGATATCTACCATCAACGATTCGAGCCTTCAACGCAATTACAAGAACCCTATGTGATGCTCGGTTACAACGTTTGTGTAGCTGATACAGATGAAGAAGCGCGTTACTTACGATCTTCCTCTTTGCAGTCATTCCTGAATCTACGCCGTGGTAACCCTGGGCAACTTCCGCCGCCAAAGGAGGGTTTCGATAAGAACATAAATAAGCAAGAGCACGCAATGCTAGCGCAGTTGAGTACTTGTTCTGCTGTGGGTTCTTTTGCAACAGTGAAAAAAACTATGATCGAATTTATTCAACAAACCGGTGCAAACGAGTTAATGCTGGTGAGCTCCATCTTTGAGCATAAGAAAAGATTGTATTCTTATGAGCTAGCGGCTAAGGTCGGCGAACAAATTAATCTTTAGTACAAAGTTTATGGCTTTGTCGCATTTAAAATTCTAAATTAATATCCCACGAACCTTTTAACTTAATCGTACCTTATTTTTCGATAGATGGAATATTTGATACGAAGTCCTTTTACTCCACACGTCTATCTTTCAATCCTCCCTCTGGATCAAAACAGATGAAGGCAGGGCGCCCGCCCTCTATTGCGTGGGCTGGTAGGTTCGACTGGCTTGAACACACTTTCCCATCCTTGGTAAAAACAAGGTCTCGCAAAAAGGTGACTCGTGTAGGGCTGGCATAAGCGAAATAGCTTTCTGTTTTTTGGTCAAAACGGAAAATACGATCTGAGTTGTTAGGCGTGATCCAAATGTCATCGGTTTCAGGATGCACGTTTAGTGCATAGGGGACCTCCCACTCGTTTTCTGAAAGTTTAGGCATGGGGAAATTTTTAAATGTGTTACTACTAGGATCAAATCGCATTATTGCACTCTCATCAAATGAGGGAATCCAGAGTATGCCCTTGCTATCAAAACGAAGGCGACGCGGCCCCTCGAGGGGTGTGCCCCACTCTTTTAGCGCTAGGGTTTTTGGGTCAATTCGACCGATTTTATTGCCATAAAGCTTAGAGTACCAAACACTACCATCCAAGGGGCTAATATCGATGCCATAGGGCAGGGTAGTGATGCTTCGGTCAACCACCCACGAATACGGAGTAGGGGATGCACCCGGTTCAAGATGTTCAGTGCCATAGGCTTTCAAGTCGATGGGCAACCAGGTGGCCATTTTTAAAAAGCTAGGCATCATCGCATAGGTTATCGATTCGAGAAAACTCTCCACAGGCAAGTCGATGATGGTGAAGACTTCTGTGATTGGATCAAAACGGCCCACTTGGTTGCTGGCGGCAACGGTAAACCAAATCATGCCTTCTTTATCTACTCTAATAGTATGGGGGTAGAGCGCGCCATTCCCGATTTTATATTCTTTAAATTCTTTGCTGTGCGTATCAAATGAAACTAATTGGCCTGATAACGTGCTAGTGATCCATAGCTTGCCGTCTTTGTCTTCGGCCATACTGTGAGGGCCTTGTTTGCCTGTGAAAATTCCAATGGGCAAAGGGAAAGCACTAAATAATCCGCCCACGGGCAAACCGGGGTCAGGCATCAGATACTCAGTCACCTGATTGGTTTTCATATCAAGTTCATAAATAATATCGCTACCCTGACCTGCACCGCACAAGTTTCCATTTTCCGCTATATCAGCATCATGAATAAATGACAGGCCGTCACCGACAAACCACTCCTCAACTTTTGCATTGGCTAATGCTGAATGAAAATCGTTGGATTGTATCGATTTGACGAGGGAGCCATCAAAGTTTTTGTGTAAGGTATCGATGATTTCCTCTGCTTGGTCAAAAGGCACAAAAGAACCGTAGCGGGTCATACGACGAAATATCAACACCCATTCGGCTTGTTCTCTGGGTTTGCGGGTAAGAGCGTTACCCACTTGATGACAGAAATTACACTGGCTAATGAAGGTGGTTTTGGTTTCGGGGGAGTGCCATTCTAGCATTGCAGCATGGGCTGAGGCAGTGAGTGTTTCTGATATTTTGGCTTCTGTTTTCAACTCACCCAGCAGCACGTCTAGCTGTTTTTTCTCAGGGTTTAATACACTTATAGTCTGCAGATTATCATTGTAAAAAGGAGTTCGAACTCGCAA
Source organism: Pseudomonadales bacterium (assembly GCA_016765265.1). Classification (GTDB taxonomy): domain Bacteria; phylum Pseudomonadota; class Gammaproteobacteria; order Pseudomonadales; family DC-out160; genus DC-out160. The sequence goes on from JAESQG010000067.1 coordinate 2,241, forward strand.
GGTTAGCGTGCCTTCGAAAGGTGTTTTAATCGAATAGTAGCCCAACTCATCGGTATATACTGTCTGCTTATGTGTGGCACTGGAGTTGCTAACCGTCACCATAGCACCCGCTACAGGTATCTCTTCCGTTGTGGTGATAGTCCCAAAAAAAACAGCGCTAAAAACCGTGGATGATAATAAAAGATTGAGCGAGACTGCCGTGATCGAAGCTAGTCTGGTGATATTGCGCGTGACCATAATAGTTTGCTCCAAATAAGAACAGAGTACTCACCGAGGTGAAAGTATTACTACTATAGCATCAACTACAAAATAGACTGCCTTCTTGACCTTGACCTTTAACTCAAAACCTCAGCAGACTCAGATTTTGATAACAACGGTGCTACACCATCACAAACATGCTTAGTAAAAAACGCCAACATCTTCTCCCAGCTCTCTTCCGCTTCGTCTTTTTTGTAAGATATACGCATGGGAGAAATCTGCATTAGTTTGCTGGCGATGGAACGTTCTTTTTGCTTTACCATATAGGAATGGCCTGCATTGGGATATATGTTTACTTCATGCTCGATNTTNGCATCTTCTANGGCGCGTTTGAGCGGTTTTATTTGAGTNTTCATTGTNAGGTCTTTACCGCCGTAGCTGGCGATGACCGGNCAGCNTTGTTCAACNTTTTTGAAAAAGCTCGGGCAGGTTCCGTAATAAGGNGCGCTGGCTTTTATGTCTGGNGATAGGCCCATTACCAAAGCGAATCCNCCACCAAAACAAAAGCCCGCTACGCCNAGCTTATTTTCATCAACNCCATCTTGATCCTTGAGGTANTCAATGGCAGCTTGTAGATCATCCACAGAACTACCTTCGGCGCTCATCATTGAATAAACGGTTTTGGCGACGCAGAAGGGTTTTAGTCCCGGTTTATCAAACAAATTGGGACATAATGCAACGTAACCATTATCGGCAAACTGGCGTAAAAGAGGTTTAAGATTNTCGATTAATCCTAAAATCTCATGAATAACCAAAACGGCAGGCCCTGGTTTTTCGGATGGGTCTGGAAGGCACATCCAGCCCGACATCTCGAGACCACCAGGAATGGGAAATTTGATTTCTTCTACTTTTCGTTCAGTTGTTGATAGTTGCGCGCTCATGACTGCTCCCCTTGTTATGTATGAAAATACCCTTGTGATAGTCTCTTTCGGAAAGTGTTTTGATTTGCGTTAGTCTAAAGACCTATTGGCGTCAGCGCAAATGCACAAGTCCTGGACTAGGGCAGCATTATTTTCTTATTCAGCATTGGATGTGATATGTTGCTGATCAATGCCTAAGTTTGAAAGTTAAGGATGAGTTATGCCAGCTCTTGGCCATTGTTACAATATTAAAGATTTGCGTTTAAAAGCTAAACGACGATTACCAGCACCCTTGTTTCACTATATTGATGGTGGGTCCGATGATGAGTGGACGTTGCGCCGTAATACCGACGCATTTGATGACTATCAGCTAATGCCGAACTATTTACGCGATGTAAAAGACATTGATTTGAGCACAAGATTATTAGGTAAAGAAATGAAATTGCCGCTCATACTGTCTCCCACGGGGATGTCCCAGTTGTTCCATCATGAAAAAGAGTTGGGCGCTGTTCGCGCAGCGGAAAAGTTTGGTGTTATGTACAGCCTTTCTACTTTATCCACCACTAGTTTAGAGGAGGTTGCTAGTGCCACCAGTAGCCTAAAAATGTTTCAGATTTATATTTTAAAGGATAGAGAATTAACGCGAGAGTTCGTGCAACGTTGTAAGGCAGCTGGATATGATGCTTTATGTTTAACGGTGGATACTCCCTTGGCCGGCAATAGGGAGCGGGATCTAATAAATGGAATGACCATGCCGCCTAAGCTAACCCTAAAAAGTATATTAAGTTTTGCTTTGCATTTTGCTTGGGCCTTTCATTTTCTACTAGCACCGCAGTTTAAATTATCAAATGTAGTGCACCGGGTTGATGCTATCGGCTCAGGCACTATGGGATTGATGGATTACCTTAATAGTCAATTCGATCGCTCGGTTACTTGGGATGATGCCGCATGGTTGGTTGAGGAATGGGACGGCCCGTTTGTGATTAAGGGTCTGCAATCACCGAGTGATGCACAGCGCGCAGTAGATATTGGTGCCAACGCAATCATGATTTCCAATCACGGCGGGCGTCAGTTAGAGGGAACACCGGCCCCAATAGATTGTATCGCACCGATTAGAGATACCGTTGGGGATCAATTAGAACTGATTATGGACGGAGGAATACGGCGTGGTACACATATTATAAAAGCATTGGCGGAGGGTGCCGATGCCTGCTCCATTGGACGCGGCTATCTTTATGGTTTAGCGGCGGGAGGGCAGGCGGGAGTTGAGCGTTCGCTTACGTTATTGCGAGATGAACTAGAACGTTCAATGGCGCTGCTCGGTTGTCAGGCCATTGAAGACATCAATAGAGGGCATATAAGGAAGGCTTAATGCCCTCTAATCATCAAGAATATTACCCAGTAGTTCAGAAGCCTCGGCAAAGTCTTTCATAAAATCATAAACCACTGTGCGTGCGCTGAGGCTGTCATTCATTAACCCTACACCTTGACCTACAAAATAAGTGGCCAATTTTATTGCGTTTTCATCACCGGTTGCCGCCAGCTTGTTCACGCGTCGAAGTGCAGGCTCACTTAATAGACCTTGTAAAGGCATAGGTAGTGGTTCCGGCGCATCTCGCGTGGTCCA
>JAESQG010000068.1 GCA_016765265.1 Pseudomonadales bacterium
CCGAAACAGCTAATACGCCGGTAGATATTATGGTTCATCAGGGCCAACTCTACTGGTTAGAGCTTAGACCCAAGGAAAACAGTCGCCTAACCCTGATGACCTTATATAAGGGCAAGCGAATCGAGCTTACGCCAACTCCTTACAATGTTCGTTCCCGTGTTCACGAATACGGGGGAGGGGCCTATTTGGTTCAACATAACCAAGCATTTTTCTGTAACGCTGAAGACCAGCGAATTTACCAATCAAGTACACTGACAGAGGAAGCAACACCGCATCCCATCACGGAACAAGGTGCCTACCGGTATGCTGATTTCCAGGTAGATTTATCAAGAAATAGGCTGATTTGCGTGCGAGAATCTCATAAAGGGTTAGACGCTAGCGCCGCTTATGCTCAAAATGAATTGATTGCCATTAATTTAGACACTTATGAGCAACAAACCTTAGTCACTGGCACAGATTTTTATTCCTCCCCTAAGCTCTCTTCTGATGGCAAATCCCTCTGCTGGTTGTGTTGGAGTCATCCCCATATGCCTTGGGATGAAACGGCTTTGTATTGTGCTGATTTCGATGAACACGGTTTGCTATGTGATCAGCAGCATATTGCGGGCAGCGGTAACGAGTCAATTTTTCAACCTGAGTGGGATAACGATAATCGCTTAGTGTTTATCTCTGATCGAAGCAACTGGTGGAACCTTTACCGCTGTGATCCGCGCGGAGATGTTCGTCAGATTGAAGGTCTGCATATTGAAGGTCTGCATATTGAAGGTCTGCATATTGAAGGTCTACATAATGCCGCAATGGAATTTGGGCGTCCTCAATGGGTTTTTGGACAACGCACTTACAGTATCAATTCTTTAAATGAGATTGTTTGTAGTTATTTCCAGCAAGGACAATGGGGATTGGCAAGATTAGCGGCGCTAGATTTANAACAATTGGGCCCGGCCTACAGCGACTTGAAATCGATTTGCTGTGATGGGCAACAAGTATGGGCTATCGCCAGCACGCCGGAGCTAGCGGATCATATTATTTCCATTGATTTAAATAAGGTGAGTCCGGTTAATGTTGCTTCAGCGGGTGCCCAAGTTACTTACCCCCTTCCCATCAAAAAGCATCCATTGAAAGCGTATTTCTCTGAACCTCGGAGTATTATTTTTAAGAGCGGCGATCAAGGCGATTTGCAAGATGAGGTGCAAGGGTATCTCTATCTTCCTTGTAATAAAGATTATGATAAGAACGATTATGGAGATTCACCAAATTCACTGCCACCGCTCATTATAAAAACACACGGTGGCCCTAGCTCTGCGGCTACTAGCGGTTTGGATCTCAGTATTCAATATTGGACTAGTCGAGGTTTTGCATTGTTTGATATTAATTATCGGGGCAGTACTGGTTTTGGCCGGTCATTTCGGGAACTACTTTACGGTAACTGGGGTGTTTACGACGTAGAAGATTGTCTTTTCGGTGCGCGACATCTAATAGAAAAAAAACTGGTGAATCCGAATCAAATAATCATTCGAGGACACAGTGCGGGCGGATACACTACGCTTTGNGCANTATTGTTTCACGANTTTTTTAACGCGGGTGCTTCCNTATACGGNATCAGTGATTTGAAAAAACTCGCTGATGAATGCCATAAATTCGAATCTCATTACGTGGAAAAACTCATTGGCTCGGAGCAGGAGTTTGCTCAACGTTATCAGGACCGATCGCCTCTCCACGCCAAGCAGAGCCCTACTTGTCCGATTATTTTTATGCAAGGACTAAAAGACAAGGTAGTCCCTGCTAATCAGTCTCAACTAATGGTGAACAAATTAAAGCAAGAGGGGATTCCTGTGGCTTATATTGAGTTTCCTGAAGAAGGACATGGTTTTCAGTATCGGGATAATAGGATTGCCGCTTTGGAAGCGGAGTTGTATTTTTATCGCAAGGTATTTAATTTTGAAGATTTAGAGCAACTTCCAAAATTGGATATAGCAAACTTANAACCAGATGATNAACGTTAAGTGATAAGCGTTANATTATAANCGTTAAATTATAAACTATAGAGGAAAAGCGAACTGTGTCTAGAGCCAAGTTAACGGAAGGTCCCATTGGTCCCCAATTATATCGCATGTCCCTACCAATGGTGATCGGCATAGTGTCGATCTTGGTGTTTAATTTTGTGGATGCCTATTATGTCAGTCTACTGGGTACGCAATACTTGGCGGCGATTAGTTTTACTTTTCCAGCCACATTTGCAGTGATGAGCTTGATCTTGGGTTTAGGCATCGGCAATTCTACTTTGGTGGCCATAGAGTTGGGAGCGGGCCGCGCAGACTCGGCAAAAAAAATCGCTACCTACAGTATTATTATCTCAGTGNTTATCGTCTTTTCTGCAACCTTGTTAGGCAACTTGACTATCGATCCTCTGTTTAGTCTGCTGGGTGCGCAAGATTCTGTTCGCCCCCTTATTAGAGACTATATGAACATTTGGTATATGGGGGTGGTAATCTTAACTTTTCCAATGATCTGTAATAGCGCTATGCGCGCCACGGGTGACACCCGTATGCCTAGTCTGATTATGGCGATGTCTGCGTTGATAAATGGCGTATTAGATCCGTTCCTTATTTTTGGTATTGGTCCTTTCCCGCGGATGGAAATGCAGGGAGCAGCCTTATCCTCTGTGGTTTCTTGGTGCATCGCAGCAGTGGTTGCGATTAGAGTGTTGAACGGTAAAAAGATGCTGATATTAACTTGGCCTAAATTTGATGTGGTGCGCGAGTGTTGGGCCAAGCTAGNCAAAATTGCGTTGCCTATTGTAGGTGCTAATTTACTTAATCCAATTGCGCTAGGTGTGGTCACAGCAATGGTGGCGAAATTTGGCGAAGCTGCGGTGGCGGCTACGGGAGTAGGTATGCGGATGGAGCAAATCGTGATTATTGCAGCGATGGGATTATCAGCTTGCATACCGCCCTTCGTTGGACAGAATTTGGGAGCCGGCCAGTTCCAAAGAATTAGCCAGGCAATGCAGATCAGTTTTAAATTTCTATTAATTTGGCAAAGTATTCTAGCAGTAGTTTTGTATTTTGCTGCGCCTTGGATTGCGGCTATGTTTAGTCAGGAGGAAGAAACCATTGAAATTATTCGTTTATACCTTTGTATTTTGCCGCTAAGTTACGGGTTCTTAGCCTGGGTCATGATAGGCGGAGCTCACTTTAACGGGTTGCGTTCACCTGGAAAGGGTTTTTTGCTTAATGCGGGGAGATTGTTTTTATTTTATATTCCTTTTGCATACTGGGGTAGTGAAATGGGTGGCGTTAAAGGTCTCTATATGGGGTGTGCGTTAGCCAATATTATCGCAGGTTGTACCGCTTGGGTGTGGACACGTGCGACGAATAAAAATTTACTGGCCGCGCAACCTTGCTAGACTCCAATACGTTCTAGATAAATGCGCTAGTTCTCAAAACGAAAATTTATTGCCATCACTGTTTATTATGGCGTCACCGGTCACAAAACCAAAGTTTTGTTGCCCTAGCACGTTGTCCCTTCATATATAATGTATGTGGTTATTTACAGATGGTGAATTAGCTATTGTGTCGTATCAGTTCTGCTAAGCTTGTCTGTAACTATAGAAAAATTTAATAAGAAGAGAAATAGCGACCGATGCGATGGCGAATATCTCCTAAAATAATTCTCATAAGTGCCTGCCTAATAAGCCTCTTTTTGTCTAGCCCTATATTGGCAGACAGAAGCAAGAAGCTAGACCAGGTTATGCAGGTTGAAGTTATTGATCCATACGTTGATATGCGATCCGGGCCGGGTCGAGGTTATCCGGTGTTTAATGTAGTGGAGCAAGGCGAAGTGGTAACGGTCATCAAGCGTAAGCCTGACTGGTATCAAATTAAAACAACAAATGGCAAGATCGGCTGGACCACTGCTCTGCAATTATCCCGAACTTTAAAAACCTCGGGTATACCGGTCAAATTGCCCGATATTGGTTATGGACAGTATCTCAAAAATAGTTGGCGTATTGGATTTACCGGAGGGAATTTTTTTAGTGGTGAGCTAAAGGGTGCAGAAACATTTAGTGTCACCGCAGCCTATAGAGCCATGAGCTGGTTAGGTATCGAATTGGCCGGTGGAAAGATCTTTAGCACTGATGTAAGTGGCGATTATTATGGTGTGAATATGATCGCGGAGCCCTATACTCAGTGGAGTGTTATACCCTATGCAGTGGTTGGTTTTGGTAGTATGTCTTTAAAATCCCAACCAAAATTGGCTCCATTGGGATTAGATGATTCTTCCTTTAGTAACGTTGGTCTAGGCCTCAGCTACTATCTCGGTAGTAATTTCGTGTTTCGCGCAGAATACCGACGGTACTCTGTATCCGCATCAAGTAGCGCTAACAACGATGATACGGTGAATTTAGAAGAATGGAAATTAGGTTTCAACACGTTCTTTTAGTTCTAAGAGCGATAATCTGTGGGTTAATTTTTGTAACGAACCCTGTTCTGTCCGCTGCTGAGTCGGATGGAGATACTATTCAAGCGACTGATTTGGACACTGAGTTTTTTGAATTGGGGATTATTGTCGGTGTGATTAGTATCGATGATTTCACCAGTGAGCCGGTGTTTGGGATTGGCGCTAAGTTTCACGCTACCGAGGATCTTTTTCTTCAGTTTAGTTATGGGCAAGCTCATGCGTCCTTGTCTACCTATGAAACTAGCCAAGGTCAGTTATTAGTTGATTCGGATAGGGATTACCGCTATTTGGATTTCCTTGTGGGGTTTAATGTAATGGCGGGAGAGGTGTTCCCGCGCACCAACAAAGCCTATTTGTCGGCACTTTATGTGGTGGCGGGAGTGGGC
>JAESQG010000069.1 GCA_016765265.1 Pseudomonadales bacterium
GAACTATTGCTCTTCGTCAGGCGGTAGAATTTTTTATGCGTAAAACGTCTAAGCCAACGACTATTTGCGCTATTTTGCCCTGTTTTTTTACTTTAATGGATAAACAATTCTATAATTTAAGTGATTGAGATAACAACGGATGTTCGAAGCAATTTGTAGAAAGAGACCAAGGGTAGTGGGTCGTTAATATGGGCAAGGAAGTCGGTAGTCATAAGGAAATATTGCCTCAGCTATTATTAGTGGATGATGATCCGTTAATAGCGGATAGTCTTAGTTTCGTGTTGTCGAAATATTTTGAGGTAACCACGGCCGCTAATCGACAGCAAGCAAAAAATATTCTTATTGAAAATCATATTAGTCCTAGTGTTGCGCTTATTGATCTCGGGCTGCCACCTTTGCCTCATCGCCCTGATGAAGGATTTAAACTGATTGAAGATTTGATTGCATACGATGATGGTATGAAGATTTTAGTGCTATCAGGTCAAAATTCTTCGGCTAATATTGAACATGCTCGTACCTTAGGTGCCATCGATTTCATTGAAAAGCCGATTAACCCCGTTTCTTTAAAGCAACGCCTTATTGAACAAGTAAAATTAAAACAAATTGAAGACCGTCGTAAGTCTGAGAAAAATAAAGCCGAATTGATCGGTGATAGTCAATCCATAGAAAGAGTGAAGAAACAAATATTACAATTTGCAAAAGTTGAATTCCCTGTACTTATTGAAGGGGAATCGGGCACAGGTAAAGAGATTATTGCAGAGCATATTCATCAAAGCAGTGAGCGAGCTAGTGGTCCGTTTGTCTCTATCAATTGCGCAGCACTGCCACCCGCGTTACTTGAATCTCAGTTGTTTGGGCACGCTAAGGGTGCTTTTACTGATGCGGTAAAAAAGAGTACAGGCTTTTTTGAGGAAGCCAGCGATGGAAGCCTGTTTTTAGATGAAATTGGTGAAATTCCCTTGGTATTACAAGCTAAGCTATTACGCGTTCTTGAGGGTGGTGAGTATTATTCGGTGGGCGAGACTAAATGCAAATATTCCAATGCAAGAATTATTGCAGCAACCAATAAAACCTTAAAGCAAGAAGTTAAGAACAACCAGTTTCGAGAAGATTTGTATCATCGTTTGAGTATTTTGACCATTCAGTCCCCACCATTGTCGGAGCGCGGTCAGGATCGATTTTTGTTGTTGGAATACTATCAGCGGTATTTTGAAGATTCTATTGCGAGGTTCGAACTTGATGAATCCGCATCTGAGCTTTGGGCGACCTATGATTTCCCGGGTAATGTTCGAGAGCTAAGAAATATAGTGATACGTTTAGCGACAAAGTATCCTAAAAACATAATAAATCACCACATTTTATCAGAAGAAATGCAGTCCGATATTAGGGCCACGATGATCTCGACAGATGATGTATTGGAGGGTGAATCCTCTTTGAAAGAGCTGATACAAAAAGGGGAACTCTATCTTGATGATTTGTTAGAGGGCATGGAAAAGCGTTGTATCCAGCTCGCGTTAGAATTAAACAACAATAACTTGAGTGGGGCATCAAGGGATTTACATGTTAATCGTTCTACTTTGCATAGCAGAATGCAACGATACTTTCCCCAAGGAGAATTGTGATGTACGTAGATTATTTCGGCTTGGATAAAACGCCTTTTAAGATCACCCCAGATCCTGATTTATTCTTCACCGGCGGGGATCGAGGAGCCAGTCTGGAAGCACTCTTGTTTGCTGTGAATCGCGGCGAGGGTATTACCAAAGTGGTAGGTGAGGTGGGTAGTGGAAAAACGATGCTTTGCCGCATGGTGGCTCAAAAGCTAGAGGGACATGCAGATGTTATTTATCTTGCATATCCGTCTATTGGTCCAAAGAATATTTTACACGTCATCGCGAAAGAGCTGGTGATTGAGGTGGAGTTTTACACGGATAAAGTCGTTGTTCTTCAGAAGATTACAGAATATTTGGTAAAACGACATACCGAGGGTGCACGTGTAGTCTTATTGGTAGAAGAGGCGCAAAGCATGCCACAAAAGACCTTGGAAGAAATCAGACTGTTGAGTAATTTGGAAACAGGAGAGGATAAGCTACTACAGATTATTTTATTTGGACAACCTGAGCTTGATCGTAATTTGAAGGAGACTTCCATTCGACAACTAAAAGAACGTATAGCGACTAATATTTATTTGCGGGCTTTTCAGGTTGAGGACATTCATGAATATCTTAATCATCGTATGTACAGTGCAGGTTATCGCGGGCCAGAAATATTCAGTGAAAAAGTGGCTCAAGCCATATTCAAACCCTCTAAGGGATTGGTTAGACGAGTCAATATTTTAGCGGATAAAGCATTGATGGTGGTTTATTCGAAACAAAGGCGTGCGGTCAAAGTCGATGATATCCGACTTGCGGCTGGTGATAGCTCTTTTTACAGTGGGTGGCTGCTTGATTCACAAAAGGTCTTAATTGGCGTTTTCGCTCTGTCCCTAATTTTGGCTTTTGTTGTTGGAAAGAGGTTGAGCGGTGCATTTTTGAATAGTCCTGCAACTAGCGTGAATGCCCTTATGGAGGCTTACCCTCCGGAAAGTATTGACATTACAAATAACAAACGGGAGCGATCTGATAACGGAGAGGCTCCGAATAAAAACAAGACGACCCTACCGTAATAAGGATGTTATTCAATCGGACGGTGGTAGGTGAATAGCTTGGGCCATCGGTGAGTAAAGGTAGTTTTGAATTAGAGAAGAATGGATTTATGAAAGTAACTAGTAGTTCAAATGGTTTTAAGTCCAAAGAGTTAAGCGTTGATAGATTGTGTCTAGTAGTTGATAGATTGTGTCTAGTAATAGTCAGTGTCTGGTTGTTGAGTGCCTGTCAAGCTCAGCGTGTGCCAGAGCAGTCTAGGGCTCATCTGAAAGTCGATACAATGCAATACGATGATATTCCTCCTTCCATTGTACATACAACTGTTCTCCCCCGACCTAGCAAGGCGAAGAAAATTGAAACCTATACAGTAGTGGTGGAATCGGTCCCTGTAAAAGAGCTGCTTTTTTCTATGGCAAGAGATGCAAAATTGAATCTAGATATAGATGAGGGGATTGATGGACGGGTGACTTTAAATGCCATTGACCAAAGCTTGGCGCAGATACTTGAAAGAATCAGTGAGTTAACTCCCATCCGGTATGCTATCAAAAATAAACAGTTACGTATTCGTCGTGACGATCCCTACCTTAAAATCTATAGAGTAGATTACCTCAATATGGGCAGAAATACTAAAAGTGAAGTGAGGGTGTCTACGCAGATTTCAGCTACAGGGCAAGGAGCTGGAGGCGAGGGTGGTAGCGAGGGAGATAATAATTCATCTACTACTGTGGAAAATAGTTCAGATCACTCATTTTGGACTACGATCACGAAAAATATACACTCTCTTCTAAGAGGGGCCTCCACATCGACGGCAGGGAAGGGTGACGCAGAGGGGGCTCATGCAGAGAGCGGTTATGATCAAGGTAATATTATAGTCAACCGAGAAAGTGGAATTATAGCGGTACGAGCGACACAAAGAGAACACAAAGATATACAGGGGTTTTTAGATGTAGTGTTGAATGCAGTTCAGCGACAAGTATTGGTGGAAGCGACAATCGCGGAAGTCACATTAAGCGATTTTTATAAGGCCGGAATTGACTGGAAAGCCCTTCAGGCCGGTGGCAACACTGACCTGTCTAATGGGAGTAATCCTTCGGGAGGAAATGCAGTACAAAACCTCTCCGGGGCTGAGTTGAGTTCTGGAGTCGCCTTTCTTTTAAAGTTAACGGAAACGCAAGTAGGGGATAATAGAGTAGATATCACATTAAAAGCATTGGAACAATTTGGTGATGTAAAAATAATGTCTAGTCCAAAAATAATGGTTCTAAATAATCAAACGGCATTGCTGAAGGTAGTGGACAATCTGGTTTATTTTTCACTGGACTCGGAGTCGACGACTTCTGAGGGTATCACCAATACTACCTTTTCCACCGAAGTACACACCGTTCCCATTGGTTTCGTTATGTCTGTTACACCTTTCGTTGATGAGTATTCATCAGTGACGTTGAACGTGCGACCGACTATATCTAGAGTGATAGGCAGCGTTAACGATCCAAATCCCACGTTGGCACAAGAGAATGTTATTAGTAGTGTACCGATCATTCAGGTTAGGGAAATGGAATCGATTTTGAAGGTGAATAGTGGGGATACCGCGATTATCGGTGGACTAATGCAAGACGATATAAAAAAGAGCGAGACAGCCGTGCCGCTATTGTCGCGCATACCTTTTCTTGGGCGTGCATTTATCTTTAAAAGTGAGGAATACATTAAAACCGAATTAGTCATTTTTATTCGACCAGTGGTGGTGAATCAGGCGAGTATCGAAAGAGACCTTAGGCCGTTTGCCGAGTCTCTTTCGGCCTACTAATGTTGGATTTAGGCAAGTTATATGAGTTTGTTGCTTGATGCATTAAAGAAAGCAGCTTTGGAAAAAAAAGCATCCTCCCGAGAAAATGAGAGGAAGGATGAGTGTGGTCCTCTTTTAAAGAGTGATGAAGAAAATAATGTAACAAAAGCGGATAGCCCGCTTTCTGACGTTAATAGTATCCAATCCATCAACGATATCGACATAAGTGCCTCTGCCGCTAATGAGCCTGTCGCTTCGATTGTGTCTGATGAAGGTGTTATTCACGACGAAGATTCTATGGAGCTTGAGCTCGAAGACGGTGTTAGTCTAAATGAAATTGAGGAAGAAGGCTCGATTAGTGATTGTGCAGAGGAGGATAATCAATTTGATGAGCCCGTCGAGGTGCAACCGAATGAGGCAATAGCTGATACAGGTGAGGCTAGTCTTGAAGAGGAATTTAAATATGAAGAGAGCAATCTTCAAGGCAATGCATTAGCCGATGACATATTAGATCAGTACAGTCAGCAAGAAAAACAACCGCAAGACTCCGATGACGAGTCGCTAATGTCTGAGGAGAACGTTGGGATTAGCGAAGGTATTGCGGCTACAATTGATCAAGCCGCTATCGATGCGATGATAGAAGGTGCTTTTTGTGCTAGAGAAGTGGTTCCGGATGTTGTCAGCACAGCTAGTGCTGAGGAGACAGAAAACAGTGGCGCAACAAATACTGATTCGATAAAGGATAATAAAACTGCGGCGACAGTTTCTAGTGAGGCGCTGGATCAACTTATCCACCAAGCGGATAGTGAGCGTAAAACGGAGAAGGTAAGACGAATAATCCTAGGAATCGTTCTATTTTTTGTCGCCTTGGGATTAGGTGGGCTCTATTATTACGTTGAAGTTATCTCAGACGATATGTTGGTTATGCCCATTAGACCAAGTATCGGCATCATTCCATTATTCGATCAGAGTACCGAGGAAGGGGCAAGTGATAACGACGCTTATCCGCAGGATAACACTAGTGTAGATAACCTAACGAACAAACCCAAAACCGCTGAGCTTAGAAACAGCGACACTAAAAGTGATGACCTTAAGGCTCAGAATCCTATTAAAAAAGCGACAACTAAGACAAAAAAAATCGTCACTAAAAGGCCCAGAACACCGGTAGCGAGACAAAAAAGTAATATCATTCCTGTAAGCCCGAGGAGAAACCGAATTACCTCTACAAACAGAAAAGTGACATCAAAAAGGAAGACGCGTAACAAAATCACTAAGCCTTTGAGTGTAGATAAAACGTTACAGCAGGCGTATTCGGCATACCATACCGATCAGGTGCTACAAGCGAAACTGCTATATCAGTCGGCATTNAAAAGGGATAAGGGAAACAGAGATGCACTCCTGGGGCTNGCGGCNGTAGCCACCAAGTTAGGGGAATATGATGTGGCGCTAGCAAATTACAGTAAATTGTTAACGGTAAACCCCTTAGATGATTCGGCCCAGGCGGGNTTGTTGCAAATCAGTTTCCAAAACGCTTCACCTAATATTGAAACTAAATTAAAACTATTAATTGAAAAATCACCTAACTCAGGTTTTCTCCGCTTTGCCTTAGGGAACGTTTATGTTCGACGCAGTCATTGGCAGCAGGCGTCATTCCAGTTCAAAGAATCTATAGCCTTAGATCCCGTTAATCCGGATTTTGCCTACAACTTGGGGGTTAGTCAGGATCAGTTAGGGAATCGAGAGCAAGCATTATTTAGGTATCAGCAGGCGTTGAGTTTGTCCTGGAGAAAGAATGTGGGGTTTTCCCGAGATCTGTTACGCAAGCGTATAGATCAGCTTAGTAAATTAANGACGTCCTTTGACGTCGGAGGCGGTTAGTATGGTNNCAACTCCTGCCCCTCAAACCAAGGGGAAACCTAAAAAAAGATTAGGTGAACAATTAGTTGATATGGGCTTGGTGTCCGAGGACCAAGTTTCCATAGCAATCACTGAGCAAAAGAAAAGTGGCGATGCCTTAGGTAAAGTTATGGTGCGCTTGGGCTTTGTCACGGAGGCGGTACTGCGTGATGCNCTTGGCCAGGTGCTTGGAAAAGAGAGTATTGATTTAACCAAAGCGGTACCNGATGAGAAGGCCTTAGAAATTGTATCTAAAGACATCGCCACTCGATTTAAAGTGATACCTGTCAATTACGATTCCGCCAGTCATCAGCTGCAGTTGGCTATGTCAGATATCTATAACCTAGTGACTATTGATAGGATNCGAGCGGTTGTTTCTGGTGATTTGGAAATTATTCCCATACTGGCTAGTGAATCCGAGATTATGGAAGCTATTGACCAGTTTTACGGATATGAGCTGTCGGTAGATGGAATTCTAAAGGAAATTGAAACGGGAGAAGTCGATTACGCTAGTTTGGAGTCCGGTGGAGACGAGTACAGCCAGCCTTTAGTTCGACTGGTGGATGCGATGTTGGCAGATGCGGTAAAAAGGGGGGCATCTGATTTGCACTTTGAACCGGAAGAAGGGTTTTTGCGGCTACGCTATCGCATAGATGGTGTNCTCAGGCAGATTCGAAGTTTACATAAGGACTACTGGTCGGCCATTGTGGTGCGTTTAAAAGTGTTGGCGGGGATGAATATTGCCGAAACCAGAGCACCACAGGATGGTCGCATTTCTCTACAGGTTAGCGGCAATCCTATCGACTTCAGAGTGTCATCTCAACCCACTACCCATGGAGAAAACTTTGTTTTGAGGGTGCTAGATCGCACCAAGGGGATAGTACCCTTAGACGATTTGGATATTTTCGAAGATAACCTGCAAGCGCTTAAAATGATGATGGCGCGGCCCGAGGGTATTATCTTAGTGACTGGTCCAACCGGTAGCGGAAAAACTACCACTTTGTACTCCATGCTAAGTTACAGGAAATCCATTGAGGTCAATATAATGACCTTGGAAGATCCCGTGGAATACCCCATGGATATGATTCGACAAACCGATGTTAACCAAGTAGCAAGAATGGATTTCGCCTCCGGCATTCGGTCTCTAATGCGCCAAGATCCTGATATTATTTTGGTAGGAGAGGTACGTGATGAAGACACCGCTGAAATGGCCTTTCGAGCTGCGATGACAGGACATCAAGTATTTACCACACTCCATACCAATTCTGCTTTAGGAGCCATCCCTCGATTACTGGATATAGGTGTGATGCCCGATATTATGGCGGGTAATATTATCGGAATAGTGGGTCAACGACTAATACGCAAACTCTGTGTGAAATGTAAAAAACCCAGACAGGCAGAAGAAGTGGAGTTGCTTATACTCGGACTCAAGCCTAAGCAAAAGCTTACCATTTATGATTCTGTCGGGTGCCTGCTTTGCGAACATACTGGATACAAAGGGCGCATATCGGTAATGGAAGTATTAAAAATTGATAGTGTCATCGACGAGTTAATAGCTGACAAGGCCAATCTTTCAAAATTGAAGAGGGCGGCTAAGGAGCACGGTTTTCGCTCCCTTGCTGATGACGGAATTAGACGTATAAAACTAGGTGAAACTTCCTTGGATGAATTAAGCCGTGTCGTGGATCTAACGGCAAGTTTGAGTTAACCATGCCCTATTATTCATATAAAGCGATAGACGAAAAAGGGATAGTGCGAAAAGGGCGCTTGCATGCTCATAACTCCTTTGAAGTAGAACGTCGGCTCGAAACCATGGGTCAGGATCTGGTTAACTTTAAAGAAATTGACCCGAATAAGTTCTCCTTCGCTAGAAAAGGCGTCAGCCGCAAGGATATGATAAATTTTTCCTTTCAAATGGAGCANTTGACTCGGTCTGGTGTACCGTTGTTAGAGGGACTAAAAGATCTAAGGGATGCGTTAGAAGAAAGTGTGTTTAAAGATATCCTGACCAATGTGGTAGAGGCGATCGAGGGGGGGAAAACATTCTCGGAAGCGTTGGCAGACTATCCACTTATATTTGACAATATATTTGTGACCTTAATAGCGATTGGTGAAGAAAGTGGAGAACTATCCCGGGTGTTAAAAGATATGGCGGAAAGCTTGAAGTGGATGGACGAGCTGATCTCTCATACCAAAAAAATCATGATTTATCCCATGATTGTAGGGTCAGTGGTTATGGTCGTGGTCACATTTTTGATGGTGTATTTAGTACCAAAGTTGGTGCCTTTTATTATTGAGATGGGAGGAGAGCTCCCCCTTCAAACCAAATTGCTAATTTGGTGTTCGGATGGATTTGTAGATTATTGGTATGTCATTTTTACCGTACCGATAGTGTTAGTTATTATATTTAAATCTATGTTGAAAACGAGTCCCTCGCTTCGATTGAAGTTTGACGGGATGAAGTTAAAAATCCCTCTATTTGGTATTGTGTTTTTTAAGATTAAGCTTGCCCGTTTTGCTAGCTATTTTGCCTTAATGTATGCATCGGGGGTGACCGTACTCGATATCTTAAAGGTATGTGGTGAGTTAATGGAAAATAAAATGCTTGAAAAGGGTGTTGCAACAGCACGGGATAATATTGCCAACGGAGCAACAATAAGTAAAGGGTTTGAGGANGTGGATATGTTTCCCAGATTGGTTATTCGAATGTTGAAGGTCGGCGAAGACACGGGGAATTTAGACGAGGCACTACGCAATGTGAGCTACTTTTATGACCGAGAGGTGCAAGATGCCATCGACACCTTGGAGCCGGCATTAGGACCCCTTATGACGGTGGCTATGGGTGGAATTATGGCATGGATTATGATCGCGGTACTGGGTCCGATATATGAAATTATGACCAATATTTAATAAATGTGAATGTTATAAATGTGAACGTTATAAATGTAAGCGAGATCGAATAAGAGGATTATGGAAAGAGTATTGTATTTTTCAGGTTATAGACTCTCGGCTTATCACTGGAAAGGTAAGAAGCTGGTGGGCCAGTTTTCTTTTGATCCCGGATTAGGTGGGCATGAGAAGTTTGATGAGTATTTGAAAAAGACAAACGATATTCCCACGAGGTTTTTGTTAGACATAATTGAAGAGGATTTTAAACAAGATTCCATTCCTAGAATTCGGGGTAAAGATCGAGCTGATTTAATACAGCGAATTGAGGCACGTTTGTTTCGGGGTGCCGAATATGCCGCAGTGATAAGTCAGGGCAAAGATCCAGAGCATAAACGTAAAGAACTGGTTCTGTTTTCATCCTTGATGAATCCAGAAATCATTAAACCTTGGCTAGACAAACTCGAAGAGTGGAAGGTGCCTTTAGCCGGAATTTGGTCAGTACCCATGATGGCCAATGCAATACTGCCTTATTTNAAAATTAACACTAAACATGCTTTGNTAATTAGCCAGCAAGTCCCCAGCTCNTTGCGNCAGTCNTTTTACGNGGAGGGGCGATTGGTCTTTAGTCGTCAATCTAAAATTAAATTTGATTTAAGAGAAGTCAAAGACGCGGTGTCNTATACTGTNCTGTTGGCCAACGAAATNGAACATACCGAACATTATTTATTGAATCATCGTTTGGTGGGTTTTAATGANCAAATATCGGTCTGCTGTCTGGTTAGAGATGAGTTCAAAGATGAAGTGNANGATTACCTTGAGAGTACTNNGGTNCTCGACTACAANATATTTTCCTTAAAGGATATTGANGGTAAGTTTGNCTATAAAGAGGGGCACTCTGATTTTGGGGATATTCTTTTTTCCAGAGTGTGTCATAAGCTTCCAGCGCAAAATGACCAATATTCGAAACCCAAAGAACGTCGATATTATGACGAGTTTATATTTAAAAAATTTCTTTATAATAGTTCAGTAGCCAGCGTATTTATCGCGATTCTGATGACCATGTCTATGGTGTTTGATGGGGTCGCTTTTGAAACGGAAGCTGAGGAGGTTCAGGCTATTGTTCATCGAGTTGATACCGCTTATCAAAAGGAATTTGCGGATAATGATAAAATACTAAGTCGTGCTGTAAAAATAAAGTCCGCGGTGAAGCTGGCTGAAGCCATAGAAAAGGAGGCAAAGGTAGAGCCGAAGACTTTTTATTTTGAACTTTCAAAAATTATTTCAAAGACTAAATACAGTGGAATGTTTATCGATACCATTGAGTGGAAAAAAGAGTCAGAAAGTGAGGCTAAAAACTTTGAAGGTCGTATTCAGCCCGAGGGCTACGATCCCTACATGGACGTGGATCTTAATCAAAATAACATGGGTTCGGAAATTCAGGAAAAAGTACACTTGGCAATCATAAAAGGACGAGTGCCGCTGGGAGCGAGATCTTATCGGGCTACCATTAAAATAATAAATGAGTTTATTCTAGAATTGGAAAAACATCCTCAGATTGTGTCAGTGGATGTGGTGGAATTACCTATCGATTTGCGGCCCACTTCAAAATATAGCGACTACAGTGGTGTCAGTGGAAAAGTAAATGCAACTGAAAAAGTAACGGATGGCTTTTTTAGTGTTCGGGTAGTGATGCAGGATCGTGTTTATGTTTAAATTTATGGATTGGAAAAGGATAAAGAAAGAGTTAACCGTAGCAGCGGTTTGTTTTGTATTGTCGGTGTTGTCAGTAGGTGGTGCTTTTATTTATAAAGAAACGCAAAAATTAAATTTGCAGCTTATTAAATCCCAGTTAGGTCAGTCGAATCATCGCACCCGAGAAGCGAAGGAGCATCGGTTGATCTTGGTAGACTATAAAGCAAAGCATAATGCGCTTTTGGCTAAAGGTGTTGTGGGAGCGGAGGATCGCTTAAGTTGGGTCGAAAGTTTTCAGAAAATTGCGGGGCGTTATCTGTTACCCCTGGCTCGTTTCAACATTGAAAAGAGAAATAAAATAGAGGTCACTCGTTTTTCGATGGAAACCTCGGGCGTCTCTCTTTACGAAAGCAAAATGAATCTTAATTTAGAATTACTACACGAAGCGGATCTGCTAAACCTGCTCTATCATTTGAGGAAAGAGTCCAGAGGGTTGTTTACTGTCGATAGCTGTGATGTTAAGTCAGTTAAATTCGGTGCGGAATTATCTCATCTGTATAACTTTAAAGGCCTCTGCGAGTTGAGCTGGTATACCATTGAAGAAGAGGGGACGGAGAGCTCATAAATATGATCTTTAAACTACTCCTCGTATTTAATGTTTTCCTTTTCTCTCCCCCTATAATAGGTGAAGAGCGAGATTCATCGAAACAGTTTCACCGGTTATTTACTACCACAGGAGATAGAATCTTACTGGACAGGGTTCGTCGAGAAGGTTTGTCAGAAGATTTTGAAATGAACTCTAAGACGGCAACGGTAAAA
The DNA here is from genome assembly GCA_016765265.1 of Pseudomonadales bacterium. Lineage (GTDB taxonomy): Bacteria > Pseudomonadota > Gammaproteobacteria > Pseudomonadales > DC-out160 > DC-out160. The sequence goes on from JAESQG010000069.1 coordinate 11,722, forward strand.
GAGGTACGACCAAGGAGGCGCGAGCTTTACTTGCAAGGGGTAATGTTAAGAGATGATGGCAATCATGTGGTTTGGGTTAATGGGCAAAATACAATGTCCTCCCGTGAACTTGAAGAAGGCATTATTGTGGATCTAAGGCATATTCTTAAGGACGGGCCGGCAATACCGGTAGAGACGCTAACTTCAGAATTTACAATTAAACCCGGCCAAGTGTGGTTAGAGGACCTAGATAAAGTGATAGAAGCTTATGGGCATTTGTCGCCAAATGAGGGTGATACGAGTGAGTTACGGACCGAGGACGAGCAAGGGGAATCTGATAGTACAGAAATACCGGCTAGTGCATCAGGAGAAACAACCAGTGAAGGAGATAGCACAGGATTAGGTGGTGTGGCTAACATTTTTAATAAGAAAAAGAGGCAAAACGAAATCGATGACATTCTCTCACAAGGTGGATAAATATAGGATTTCACCCCACCTAGATTCGCGGTTGGATACGCATCTCTCTCGGGTGTTGAGTCGACGGCAGCAAGGGTTTTCTCTATTAGAGATTGCGGTTGTCCTTCTTATTGTAGGTTTGATGCTAGGCGGTTTAATTTCACCACTTTCATCACAGCGACATACGCTTAAACTAAGAGAGGTAAAAACGCAATTGGAAGAGATTCAAACAGCGGTCTTAGGTTTTGCTGCGGCCAATGGGCGTATCCCATGCCCCACGATACCCAACAATAATGGCTTGGAGTCCGGTGGCGGCGCGGCAAATTGTACTTCTGGTGGAGCGCCTTTTAGTCATGGTTTTGTACCAACAAATTCGCTAGGCTTGTCCGGCCCACTAGATGCACAGGGTTTGCTGCTTGATCCTTGGGGAAGGCCTATACGGTATAGTGTGACCCGGGCCGACTCGGGTGGGACTGGTGGACTATGGGATTTTATCGGAACGGGGGAAATGAGCGCTGTTGGGATGGCGACTTTGGCACCCGATTTAGTAGTCTGCGCCAGCGCTAGTAATAATGGAACGGCATGTAGCAATGGTGATGCGGTGGCCAGTACAGTACCTGTTATATTTTTTTCTACCGGTCGTGATGGTGGTAGTTTTACTTCGGCGGATCAACTGGAGAATGCTGGGGAGACCAGTAGCGCTACATTAGGTGGCCATTCCATTGCCACGGATAGCGTTTTTACCACACATGTCACTAGCACTCTAGCGGGTTCGGAGTTTGATGATACTGTGGTGTGGCTCTCGGCGCAGATACTGTACGCCCACATGATGCAAGCTAGGCAGTTGCCCTAACGTCCAAAACTATGGGTATAACCACTGTAAACCTAACACAGCCAGGTTGGTTTTTCTCGAGGTTCAATTCGTAACCCACTTGTAGGGATGCGCGATAACTTTGGTATAGTCCTATACCAAATCCGTTTTCAGAGGAGACTGCCCCTTTAAAAAGTCGCGATACCGTTGTCGCTGGAATAACTTCACCACTGTCTTCCACCTCTAATACCAGTGTATTTTCACTTATTCGGCTGTGCACCGAAATGATTAAGTCCGTTTCTTTTCCGCGTTTTCGTCTTGCATTATCTANTAAGTTTTCAATTATGGTGTCTAGGGCTTCATTATATATCTTNGGGTAGTCGCCGGGATCGTAAATAAATTCAATATGTCTGCCTTCGAAACGCGCGGCAAGCGATTCCCACCATGGGGAAAATTCTATGGTTGAGTTTGTTACATTACCCGGTGTTTTTAGTTTGTCCAAGGTTAACTGTAATCTGTTAGAAATCTCTGGAAGCTGCCGTTTTAGCAAAGACATCGCCGCATCATGGTCTTCGTTTTCTTGCGTCACAACAGCGGTTAACGTTTGTAGAGATTGTAAATTGTTTTTTATATCATGGGTGAGTTTGGAACCTGTTTCATAGATGGCTTTCAGATGACTTTGATGTGCTAGNGTTTCTTCGCCCAGCTTCGACAAATAGAGAAAAATGAAAACTCTCCCCAATAGCCTGGCGTGGATTGATAAGCTGCCGCCGATGGAATAGGGAAGGTACAACGTTAATCGTAGATTGTATCCTTCCAGATGGATGGTTTCACCTTTTAAAAGACCGAGTTTAACTATACGATTGCCCAGCTCACGATGGTCTTTCAGTTCTAGTTTTACGCCCTGTATCCAGTTGTGTTGAGTAAATTCCGCAGTGGCCAATAGAGCGAATTCATCCGCTTTTAATTTGTTGTTTTCTGCATATTTAATCAGGTTTTCTANCCAGGTTTCTAAGGGTGTGCCTACATTAAGAAGGTAGTTAACCCAAATTTGACTTAAGTTGATGCGGCTGCCCTTGCTTTGCCAAAAAACAGCCATGGTCACCACAAGACCGATGACTGAGGCCAATGAAACCAATAAAGAGGGTAAGTAATCGAAAGGGGAATGGTGGTATACCAATAGGCTGCCCATGGTCATAAGCAGCATCAGTAAAGTAAAGCTAATGCCCTGAAAGTAGTCTACAGACCTACCCACTAGTTTTGGGCGACCGCTCACCACGACGCCTAACAACACGGTTAAGCTGAAAACGAGGATAGCCTGTTCAAATTCCACAGGCACCGGTGATATACCCACAATGTTAGGGAGCACTTGTACCAGTAAATCCCACAGTAGNATACCTAGGGAGAANCCATAAATTGCTCGGCCCCTTCCNGGNGATAGAGTGCGGCCCGCAAACACNCCCAATAATAAAATTAGCCATAGGGCGATAAGCCAATAAGAAAATAAAATTCCAGTGGCTATAATAGTAAGCAGTAGCGAGGTTAAACTGAATCCACGATGGGCCTGATCCGATTGAACGAATGGCTGCCACAGCAAGAAAAAACCAAGATGTGCCAGCATAAAACCGCGTTCAGCTATTTGATCCATTTCGCCGTTTAACGCAGCGTGCAGGCAAATTAGCATAAGTGCTAGCAGACGGGGTTCTTGCTCTTGTAATCGCAGATGGAGCTGTTTTTTTACCATGATAGTTGTTTTCTTACCATGTATTGTTGTTTGCTTAATAGNACGAACATTAGAGGGTGATCTCCCATGATAGAGTTGAGTTCACAATTAGGGCGCAAGCATTGATGATGATGACCATTGCCAAATTCACCTGTATTGAGGTGATGCGCAACCGGCTGTTGTGGTCCTTGTTTATGGGTGTTTTATTGGTGCTAGGGCTTATTCTTTTTGCGGGGCAACTGGCTATCACGGAGCAGGCGTCTTTGCAGGTCAGTATGATGGCTGCCATATTGCGGGTGGGTTCGGTGTTGTTTGTTGCGTTAATTGTTATCACCTCNATGTTGCGAGAGCAACAAGATAAGCAGCTAGAGTTAGTATTGTCGTTACCTATAAAACGTTCCAGCTATTTTATGGGTAAGTGGCTGGGTTTTTCATGGGTTTCGGTGATAGTTGCAGTTGTTATAAGTTTGCCACTGTATTTGTTTGGTGATTTTCTTGGAGTGATGGCGTGGTCTTTGTCACTGGNATTAGAGTTGTTNCTGGTGATGACGGTCAGTTTATTGTTTCAATTTACCTTTAATCAGGTGCCAGGCGCTATGTTAGGCGTTATTGGNTTTTACGCGTTGAGCCGGTCGGTGACGGCATTGCAGTTGATATCCGATAATCCGATCGTTTTATCGGAGGATTTAAGTCAAGTGGTCATGGGCAAGGTGATAGATGGACTGGGGTATTTGTTACCTCATTTAGACCAGTTCACTCAGAGTCGTTGGTTGATCGAGGGTATGGTGGATCCNGGGATCCTGTANCACATTANNCTTCAAAGTATTATCTATATCGTGTTGTTGTCCTCGGCCTCGATGTTTGATTTATATCGAAAGAAGGTGGGGTAGTTATGNCATNTTTATNTAATTTCTGAGAGCTGCTGATGGAATCGCCTTTGCAAGATCAACGTGCTTTAAGTAATGTGCCCCTAGCNCTTAGAATTGCTTTCGTACTCGCTTTAGGAATACAAATTCTCTTCCAAGGATGGCAAAAACCGACTCAAGCTCAAGTGACTGAATTGACCCATCCGCCATCTTCTTCATCGCTAATGTTAATGGGGTTTGGAGACCCAATCCCCGTTTTCTATGGCCTGNTGTTGTGGCTACAGGCATTCGATAATCAGCCGGGTGTNAGTATTCCCTANGCGGAACTCGAATATCAGCATCTCACAGGGTGGCTGGATAACATTATTTCCTTGTACCCAGAGAGTNCTTATCCATTGCTCTTGTCGAGCCGCATCTACAGCCAAGTCGCTGACTCGGGGCGACAGCGGCTGATGCTCGAATTTATTCGGCAGAAATTTGTGCAAGATCCCAACGGGAGATGGCGGTGGATGGCTGAAGCGACCTTAGTGGCTAAGCATAAGCTTCAGGNTCTACCCTTGGCTCTGTCTTATGCGAGCCAGCTAACTGAGCTGGCTACCTCGGCGGATGTGCCTTACTGGGCTAAGGATATGCAGTTGATGCTTTTACGGGATATGAACGAGCTTGAAGCGGCTCGTGTTCTTATTGGTGGGTTATTGGAGAGCGGTGAGATAAAGGATCCTTATGAAATACGGTTTTTAGAGATGAATTTAAAAGAACTAGAATGATGTTTATTTGCGAGGTCACGATCGGAATCTCCACACCTATGATGAAATTTCAATAAGTTCTCTAACCACTGACTCTCAATTTGTTATAAAAACCGTTGAATTAAGAATGAAGAGGATGGCCACATTAGCCATTTGGGTTCAACTNCGAGGCNGTCTCTAAGTCTCTGTAGCAAAAGACTAAATTAAGGTGAAATAANTNTGAANAATGCCAGCATTTTCCTATTTTGGTGGNAAAATAGAGTGGAAAACATTCANCGGCATGAACTATGCTTTTAAAGTAAGGAGATGGTAAAAGTGTGGCATGGGCTGCATTTCCATTAGCTAATAAAATAATGCAGAAATTAGCGTATTAGGAAGTATAAGGTGGAGTAGACGATGAAAAACCTATCGAATTTATATCAGTTGAAATCACTGCAATCCATATCTAAGCAAGCTAAATCGAAACAAGCAGGTTTTACACTTGTTGAGATCGCTATCGTATTAGTTATTATTGGATTNCTTTTAGGTGGCGTACTAAAAGGGCANGAGCTCATTAGTAGTGCGAAAGTCCGTAGCCTTAATGACAAAGTGACGGGGTTTGCCGCCGCATGGTATGGCTTTCACGATCGCTATCGTGGCGTTCCAGGAGATTACACTGCTGCATCTACTACTATTTTGGCAACCCTCACCAATGGTGGCGGAGACAGCTTGGTAAATACCAACGCGGAGCGGGGCCAAGTATGGACTCACCTGGCCGCTTCGGGATTGATTAGCGGGAGTTTTAGTGGCAGCACCACTGGCGCTACTTATGCTTGTGCCACCACACTGTGTCCTGATAATGGATATGCTAGAGGGATGCAAATCAGTTACGGCAACGAAGGCCAAGCGAATGTGGGTAACGCNAATGAGCTGGTTTCGGGATCGAGTATTCCCGTTGAAATCTTGGCTGAGCTGGATAGAAAGATTGATGATGGCAATGCGAATTCGGGACTTATGCAGCTGGGCAATGGCGGTGGCGGTTGGAACACTACGGCTTCTGCAGCCTGTCTATCAACTGCGTTGTACAATGTACTTTCCCCTTCTGCGAATTGTGCAGCCGTATTTCGTAATTTGAACTAATCTTACAAATCGGCGATTGTGTTTTACCAAACCCGCTTATGGCGGGTTTTTT
>JAESQG010000070.1 GCA_016765265.1 Pseudomonadales bacterium
ATCAATAAAAGGAAAAAATTATGTCCATGGCCGATATGGATGGTCTCATTTGGTTTGATGGGGAGATGGTTCCCTGGAAAGAGGCTAAAGTCCACGTATTAACTCACACACTACATTACGGTATGGGCGTGTTTGAAGGTGTGCGAGCTTACGAAACGCCAGAGGGCCCGGGTATTTTTAGGTTGCAAGAGCATACTGATCGCTTATTCAATTCTGCAAAAATCATGAATATGGAAATCCCCTTTTCCAAGGAAGAAATTAGCAATGCTATAAAAATAGCGGTCAAAGCTAATAATTTACCCCAGGCCTATATTCGACCTATGGTTTTTTATGGATCTGAGGCGATGGGGCTGCGTGCAACAGATCTAAAAGTGCATGTAATTGCAGCTGCTTGGTCTTGGCCCGTTTATATGTCCCAAGAGGCGCTTGAAGTTGGTATTAAAGTGCGTACTTCTTCCTATACTCGGCATCATGTCAACATTTCCATGTGCAAGGCAAAGGCGAACGGTCACTATATTAACTCCATGTTGGCACTGCAAGAAGCCATCTCCGGTGGTGCTGATGAGGCCCTGTTGCTCGACCCAGAAGGTTATGTGGCAGAAGGCAGTGGCGAGAATATTTTTATTGCTAAAAAAGGTATTTTATATACGCCTGAATTAACCTCGTGCTTAGACGGAATTACCCGAGCCACGGTAATTGATTTGGCGNCNGAGTTAGGTTTGGAAGTNAGAGAAAAACGNCTTACCCGCGANGNGGTTTATATTGCAGATGAAGCGTTCTTTACCGGAACGGCGGCAGAGGTTGTGCCTATTCATATTTTGGATGATCGTGTTATTGGTAACGGCAAGCGTGGTCCGATTACAGAAAAGCTACAACAAATGTATTTTGATCAAGTTACAGGGAAAAGAGAGAATAATCCCGAGTGGATTACCATTATTAAATAACGTGAAGAGCCGTTAACGTGAAAATTTTGATAGTCGGTCCCTCTTGGGTGGGGGATATGGTGATGGCGCAGTCTTTATTTATGGTGTTGCGCCAATTAGATTCTGATTGCGTCATCGACGTACTGGCCCCCGATTGGAGTCGACCTCTTTTAGAGCGCATGCCAGAAGTGCGAAAGGCTATTGCGATGCCCCTAGGTCACGGGAAATTGGGTCTGAGTGAAAGGCGTGGGCTAGGGCGCTCCCNANGNCAAGAACAATATGATCNGGCCTATGTTTTGCCCAACTCNTTTAANTCTGCCATTGTACCGTTTGCGGCAAAAATNCCGAAGCGCATAGGATGGCGTGGTGAGATGCGCTANGCCTTGCTGAATGATATTCGTGTGTTGGACAAAGAAAAGTATCCGCTGATGGTGCAACGTTTTGATGCCTTGGCGTANCCACCAGAAAAGNTNTTANCCGAGAACTTGCCGAACCCTAGTTTNGAGATTGATGATCGAAANCGNGAANAGGCGCTNAACTCATTTAAATTGAATCTTGAGCGACCTGTGCTTGCGCTGTGTCCCGGCGCTGAATTTGGAGAGTCCAAGCGATGGCCAGCTCATCANTACGCCTCCGTTGCAAAAGNGAAAATTCAAGCAGGTTGGCAGGTTTGGATCTTTGGTTCTGAAAGTGATAAGTCTGTTGCTAATGATATTCTGTCTGGTCTCTCAGAGGAGCAGGAGAGTTCATGTAGAGTATTGGCCGGNGAAACCAATTTGGCACAAGCTATAGATTTGATGTCATTGGCAGATGCTGTGGTGACTAATGATTCGGGCCTTATGCATGTGGCTGCGGCATTATCACGACCNCTGGTGGCNNTGTANGGNTCNACCTCTCCTGATTTTACTCCACCGTTGAGCGAGAAGGTTAAAGTGATACAAAGCAAGTTNGATTGTAGTCCTTGCTTTAAGCGTGAATGTCCCTATGGNCATAGCTGATTGCCTACAAAAAATGGATTCAGCGTNAGTATTAGATGGGCTGAAGGAAGTGTGTCTTAGTGAATCTCGTTGAAAAAAACCGTCACTCTATAGGTTTAATAGCAAGCGCATTAATTTTCTTTTTTATGTCTTCAGCGCTAGTGCTGCATGACGGTGTTGGTGGGTCAGCCGGCCTATTACTAATAATNTCTCTAACATGNCTTGGGTTTTTACAAAATCGAGCGCCATTGAGCACGGCAGAGCGATTGTGGGTAGTGGCTTTGATAGCGTTTTTCCTCTCAGGGTTGATATCTACTTATATGGCCAATGTATTGGAGGAGAATTTCTTACACAGTCTTGATGTACCTTCGCGTTTTCTTTTGGTTATCCCGGTATTNTTTTTATTGCGTTCCTTACCTTTAAAACCAGGAGTATTTTGGTGGGGAGTGGTTGTTGGCGCCGTTTCTGCTGCTATTTATGCTAGCTATCAAAGGATTCATCTTGGTATGTTTGAAGCGCGCGGCGGTGTCAATCACCATATTACTTTTGGCGGTTTGGCGCTCAGCCTGGGTTTCATTTCGATGGCAGGGTTTTCCTATTTTAGTCGGTACCGGCTTAGAGGATTTAGATGGGGCTGGATAATTCCTTTACTTGGGTTGGGTGGGGGTGTTGTTGCNTCCATACTCTCGGGTTCCCGTGGAGGGTGGATTTCTATTCCAGCATTGTGTGGTTTTTTGATCTGGATGAATCGTCATTATTTATCGCGCTGGATGATAGTGGGCTTAGTCTTGCTACCTATTGCATTAGGAGTCGCCGCCTATAATATTCCGAGCACAAATATTAAGTATCGAATTCAGGTAGGAGTGTCGGAAGCGGATCGTTATTTTAAAAATGGTGATCACAGCGGCTCTTTGAATCATCGATTTGAAATGTTTAAAGCCGCCTGGCTCATTTTCTTGGATAACCCGATGGTTGGAGCTGGCACAAGTTCTTTTAGAAAAGAGGCGAATCAGCTTTGGGAAAAAGGAAAGATTAGACGAATAGGAGACATTTTTACCCATCCGCACAATGAATATCTTAGCGCTATGTCGATGCGTGGTATCGTGGGGTTGCTAGCCGTGTTGCTGCTCTTTGCATGCCCGCTTTACTATTTGTTTCCCGTGCTGTTGCACACTTCTGCCAAGCCCTATGCCGCAGCAGGTATTTTATTGAATATAGGGTATATCCATTATGCGATGTCAGAAGCAATTTTGGACAGAATGGTGAGCGTTATGTTTTATTTATTTCTGATGTCCATTATATTTGCCTATGTAAGGCAAGAGCTAGATAATTCCCAAGTAGCGAAGTCCTGATATTGTCCCATGGAAAGAGATAAATGTAACGGCAAGAAAAAGTTAGCTCTAAATTTGCATTGATATGAATGATTAGTCTTTCGCACGCTGCGTTTTTCAAACTAGTTATTGCAGCAGCATCTCAGTATCCTATTTGACTTTGAAGCGGTTGTTTTTGGATTAATACCGTAGTCCGGTTAGTAAAATGATGCCTCACCTGCCGGTCGAGTTTTAAAACGACGATGTACCCACATATATTGTTCAGGACATTCCCTTATGGCTTTTTCCAGTTCCTGATTAATGATTGTGGCGTCGTGGCGGTCATCTCCAGAGGGGAAGTTTTCTAGTGCTGGACTAAAAGATAAGGTGTAGCCGTCATTTGTCGCATTACGGTGGTGCTTTAGAATGATGACCGGGGAGTTGTTAATTTTGGCGAACCTCGCCGTTGCTGTGATGCTGGCGGCTTCTACGCCAAAAAAAGGGGCAAATACGGAATGTTCTCGACCGTAGTCTTGGTCAGGCGCATACCACAATACGTGCCCTTCTTTAAGTGATTTGATGACTGTCCGAATATCCGTACGATCGATTACTTTGCGACAAAATCGCTCTCTCGATGTCTTCATAAACTGGTCGAATAGCGGGTTAGTGTGGGGGCGGTACATAACGTCCACATCGCTGAACAGTGAGACCAAAACGCCGCCCATATCTAAGGTGGTATAGTGGGCACCTACGAGTAATACACCTCTTCCTTGGCGCTTGGCTTCCTCTAGGTTAGAGAGTCCTTCTATTTTGATCATAGCGCGAAATTTTTCGGCGGGCACTCCCCAGGCGGCGGCGGTCTCGATCAATCCTATAGCATTGGCTTCAATAGTTTCTTTTATTAATTGGTCTTGGCTCTGTGGATCCATTTTTGGGAAACAAAGACGGATATTGGTTTCGGTGATATGCCTTCGGCTTTTCGCTAGTTTAAAAATAAGGGCACCCAGGCATTTGCCGAGATATATCTGAGCGGAGAAAGGAAGAATTGCAATTATGTGCATTACACCCAGCCCAATCCACGTCAGCCAAAATCTGGGGGCGAGATAATGTGGTTGATTAGGGGGGGATGGCAAATTTAACTCCAGTGCAAACAAATTGAAACAGCTCGCCATTCTACCCATGTTTGGACATTTCAACCAATAATGAATTACAACTGTTTGTAGAGAGAATGAAGAGAGTGATTATTGTTTTGTCTATGTTAAATTAAGCACAGTCAAATTAAGCACATTTAAATTAGGCGCAGTTAAATTAGGGCTGTGTTAATTTGAGATTAGATTATGTGGCGATTTTTTTACAGTATATTGTTTTATCTGGCATTACCGGCCATTTTGATGCGCTTACTGATGCGATCGATACAGGTGCCTGCCTATCGACAACGCATTGCTGAGAGATTTGCCGTGGGGCACACTCGATTAAAGAGCTGTATATGGGTACATGCAGTTTCAGTTGGCGAGACATTGGCGGCAGTACCCGTGATTGAGCGCCTGTTGGAACGTTATCCGGATGAGGATATTTTAGTGACCACCATGACGCCCACGGGATCGGAGCGAGTGAAAGCTGTTTTCGGTGAGCGTGTTTATCACGTCTATGCTCCTTATGATTTGCCCGGCGCGGTAAAACGGTTCGTCAGGCGCTACAATCCAAGGCTGTTGATTGTGATGGAAACAGAGTTATGGCCAAATATTATACATTACAGTCATCAGGCAGGCTGTCCCTCGATTATCGCTAATGCCCGATTATCGGCGCGTTCAGCGGCAGGATATAAGAAACTATCTCGTTTAACGCAGTTGATGTTGGCGGAGATATCTCTGCTTGCAGCTCAAGCGAAACCCGATGCGCAGCGATTCTTGAGTTTGGGCTTGAAACCATCTCAACTCACCGTTACCGGTAGTATCAAATTTGATTTGGCCATTGATGAAAATCTCAAAATTGCATCACTCAAAACCCGTGAACAATGGGGCAAAGGAAGATTGGTGTTCATTGCTGCGAGTACCCACGTTGGTGAGGACGAGCAAATACTAGCGGTGTTTGATAAGCTTAAGGCAAGCTTTCCAAGCTTACTCTTAGTTATAGTTCCAAGACATCCGGAGCGCTTTGATACGGTTGCACAAATGATTGAAACTCACGGTTTTAACATGGCGCGTCGCAGTCTTCATGATGCTGAAGATAATGAAAAATTGATGGCAGGCGTTGATGTACTACTCGGGGACACCATGGGAGAGTTGTTGTTGCTTTACGGTGCCAGCGATGTTGCATTTGTCGGAGGGAGTCTTGTGTCTACTGGCGGCCATAATGTGCTGGAACCGTTGGCATATGGCGTCCCCGCCATCGTCGGTCCTCATATGTTTAACTTCCAGGTGATTTCGGATTTGTTGCTAGAAGCAGTGCCATCTTTCAAGTGGAGAATGAGGAACAATTGCTGGTTCAAGCGAAGGCTCTGTTAGAAAATCAAAGCCTAAGAGTGAGTACGGGGAATTTGGGTCGAAAGGTAGTAGAACTAAACCGAGGTGCTCTGGATCGGCTTTTCAATGCGATAGAAAACGTGTCAGCAGGCATTCTATAACTTGAGTACCAAGTATCAAGTTCCATTAGCGGAAAAACAAAAACCATTTATGTTCAGAGATTAAAGTGCCTCGATAAACCATTGATTAAGTTCTTCAATGTCTGCACTGCTGAGCTTACCCGCTAGTTGTTTGAGTTTGAAAAAGTTCACCACATAATCATAGCGCGCATTGGCATAATCTCTTCTTGCTGCAAATAAACCGCGCTGTGCCTGCAAGACATCAACAATATTTCGAGTGCCTACCTCATAACCTGATTGAATGGCTTCTAATGCACTTTGGGAAGACTTGATGGCTTGTTGCCGTGCTTGTACCCGTGAAACATCGGTGCTCACCGATCTAAATGTATTCTTAAGGCTTTTGGTCATTCCCCTTTGAGTCGCTGATAGCTCAGCTCGTGCTTGATCTTGCTTTAAGGAAGCCTCTTTTCTTGTGGCCAATATTGAACCGCCGCTGTAGGGTGTCCAGGTCATTTGAAGCGCTATTGTTGACGTATCTGATTCCGGTGTTGAAAAGGTGCTGAAGCGAGAATCACTGGCATGGTTATAGGTGGCTTCTATGTTGATATCGGGTGCATAGGCTGACAGTGCTTTGCGTTTATTGTACCGAGCGGCTTTTTGAGCTGCTCTGGCAGCCAGAAGATCGGGGTTGGATTTATCAGCGTTGCTGAGCCAGTGATCTAGCGAATTAGGGATAGGCAGGGTGATGGGAAACTGAGGATCTAACAGGTGGATTGAACTGATATCTGAGTCGGTAAGTGCATCAAGGTTCTCATAGGCTACCGCAACCTGGTTCTGAGCAACGAGTCTATTAACCCTGGTGAGATCGAATGCCGCTTGGGATTCATGTACGTCTGTGATGGCGATAAGCCCAACATCAAACCGTTGTTTTGTCTGTTCCAATTGGCGCGCAACGGCTGAAGATTCAGCCTTCGCAAATGCCAAGGTCTCATTTGCCCTCAATACGCTGAAATAAGCTTCCAACACCCGGATAATGAAGTTTTGTCTTTCACTCTTCAATTGGTTGTCTAGTTGAAGATGGATCGTTTTTCCATAGCGGTAGTGGTACCAGTTATCTAAATGAAACAAAGGTTGGGAGACCTGTACTCGATATCCATTTTCATTGAAGTCTAGATCCGTACCTTCCCTTAAATCTGCACCTGTACCCGATGCTTCGATACTTTGANCTTTTTTCGTGGTATTGGCAGAGAGCGACAGGGTGGGTAGAAGACCTGCTCGCGCCTGAGGCAAAATCTGTTGTTGTGCTTCAATATTCAATTGCATTGCTGCCCACTGAGGATCGTTTTGTTCCGCTAGTCGAAAAATATCGGCTAGCGTTAATGAGTTTGCTTGAGCCAGAGAGCTGCTGAGGAGGCCGAGTAGCATTAAAATGCCGAGCGAGCCTAATCGCGATAGNGAAATCGAAGAACGATTAGATACAAAGTTGATCATCATAATACTTAACTTGGTGAATTGGGTTGACGGAAATGTTGGTATAAAAATAAGCATATTTGTGTGTTAGTTGCTAGCAGAACTGAATGTATACGTTTTGTTGATTTAATGACAGGCCTAATTTTAAATCGGTCTACTTTGCTGGTCTCTATACAGGATCGTCTTTACCCTACTCACGCTCTTGAAAACGCTTGATTCCGTGTCCTAGATTCCGTGTTCCAGTTTCTAGGCTTGCGTTTGTGTGTACTGCTCAGTTGATGCGTGGCTAGCGCTAGCATATAGTGTTGGTTGGAAAATGGGTCTGAAGACCAGTCCTATTCTTTGATCAATTAATTTTACGGATAAGTTTTTTAGCTTAAATTCCCGAGAAAATTGCCATGAATGCTACTCCTGAAGACTTTTTAAGTCATCGTGCCACTGTAAGTGAAGACTCTGTGCAGCCTTTCCCCAACTCCAAGAAGATATATGTTGAAGGATCTCATCCAGGCATTCGTGTCCCCATGCGAGAAATCAGTTTGGCCGATACCACCACNGAACTTGGAGGTGAAAAAAATAGCCCCCTCACAGTCTACGANACCTCNGGTTNNTATACAGACCCTGNGGTGACTATCGATGTGCGCCTAGGTCTACCTGCTTTGCGCGAAGCTTGGATTGATGGNAGGAATGATAGTGAGGTCTTAGCGGATTTTAGTTCAGCTTATACCCGTGAGCGGAATAGAGATTCGAGTTTGGACAAGCTGCGCTTTTCTCACCTACGCCAGCCTNGACGGGCGAAGTCGGGCCNGTGCGTCACTCAGATGCACTACGCAAAAAAAGGGATAGTCACTGAGGAGATGGAATTTATTGCCATCCGTGAAAATCAGCGCCGTCAGATGGCAATTACTCCCGTGGTTCAAAAACAGTCATTGGGATTCCAACACCCCGGCAATTCTTTCGGTGCGGCAACGCCCGCATTAATCACGCCAGAGTTTGTCAGAAGTGAGGTGGCAAGGGGGCGCGCAGTTATCCCTGCCAATATTAATCATCTAGAGATGGAGCCACAAATCATCGGGCGTAATTTTCTCGTCAAAGTAAACGCGAATATTGGTAATTCNGCTTTGAGNTCATCTATCGAAGAGGAAGTGGAGAAGATGACTTGGGCTACCCGTTGGGGNGCTGATAATGTAATGGATTTGTCCACGGGGAAAAATATCCATGAAACCAGAGAGTGGATAGTGCGTAACTCACCGGTACCCATTGGCACCGTTCCGATATACCAAGCGCTAGAAAAAGTTGATGGCGCGCCTGAGGATCTCACTTGGGAGATATACAGAGATACGCTTATCGAGCNAGCAGAGCAGGGCGTCGATTACTTTACAATACACGCTGGCGTGTTATTGCGTTACGTGCCCATGACCGCCAATAGGCTTACGGGCATTGTTTCCCGTGGCGGCGCTATTATGGCTAAATGGTGTTTGGCGCATCATGAAGAGAGTTTTCTTTATACTCATTTTGAAGATATCTGCGAAATTATGGCGGCTTATGATGTCACCTTCTCTTTGGGAGATGGATTACGTCCCGGCTCTATTGCTGATGCTAATGATGAAGCCCAATTTGCTGAGTTAACAACTTTGGGGGAGTTGACAAAAATAGCTTGGAAGCACGATTGTCAAACGATGATCGAAGGACCGGGTCATGTGCCCTTGCATATGATCAAGGAGAATATGGACAANCAGCTNGAGATTTGTCANGANGCGCCNTTCTANACNNTAGGTCCGCTAACCACCGATATTGCACCAGGATANGANCATATCACCTCNGGCATTGGNGCGGCCCAGATCGGNTGGCANGGCACGGCAATGCTNTGTTANGTNACGCCGAAAGAGCACNTAGGTTTGCCCAATAAAGATGANGTNAAAGAAGGCTTAATTACCTACAAAATTTCAGCTCATGTAGCGGATCTGGCCAAAGGACATCCGGGTGCGCAGCAACGGGACAACGCGCTCTCCAAAGCTCGATTTGAATTTCGCTGGGAAGACCAATTTAACCTGGGGCTTGATCCCGATCGAGCAAGGCAGTTCCATGATGAGACGATGCCGAAGGAAGCGCATAAGGTAGCCCACTTCTGTTCTATGTGTGGGCCAAAGTTCTGCTCGATGAACATAACCCAAGAAGTGAGGGAATACGCCAAGACAAAAGGAATAGCTAAAATAGACGAAGCCGTAGATAGTGGACTCGAGGAGAAGGCCAACGAGTTTAAAACTCAAGGGGCTGCGATATATCAAAAAGTATAGACTGCCTTGTTTCGTTTAAGGTTATAAGTAGGTGGCAGTTTTAAGAGACTATACTTAGATTGTCTGCTGTCATGAGAAAGGTCCCCTATGAAAGATCAAGCTCCCTGTTTCGGNGTCGAAGATGTCGACNTGTTGGATGAGGATGTGGGCTATATTGGCTTCTTTCANCTNAANGCCTATACGNTGAGGCACCGGTTGATTAAAGGGGGNTGGAGTGCTGAATTAAACCGAGAGTGCTTTATTCGCCCTCCAGCGGTAGGGGTATTGTTATACGACCCCTATGAAGACAAAGTGGTATTGATCGAGCAGTTTCGGATTGGTGCGATGTGGGAGAAGGAGGGGCCGTGGACTACTGAATTGGTTGCAGGCATTGTGGAGGATGGAGAAGAAAAAATAGCGGTCGCCCATCGGGAAACAAAAGAAGAATCTGGCTGTGAATTGTTGGACTTGGAATTCATCTGTGAATACCTGTCTAGTCCGGGNGCTTCCAATGAAAAAATCACACTTTATGTGGGTGGCATTGATTCAAAAGAAGTGGGGGGTCAGTTCGGATTAGCCCATGAAGGGGAAGACATTTGGGTTCAGGTTCATGAACGATCACAGGCCTGGAAAGCGTTGGCGGACGGAGATATCAATAACGCGGCGACGATTATTGCACTGCAGTGGTTNCAATCAAATTATAAACGCTTACAAGAGAAATGGCAGTAATCGCCGTTATATGATAGGTTTAATATAAGACCTTATAATAAAAGAATATTCCTAACNCAATGAAATACAAAGAAAATTATTTCCTATGGCCGGTAATGTAAGATGACGGGGAACAGCTACCCACACCAACTTAAAAAGAGATATACACCTAATTTGGAAAGGTATATCGGCCAATGCGAGCTTAATTTCTGCCAACTCAATCGCTTACTTCCTTTACTTCATGAACAGGATGAATGCATTTTTGGCCTGGACTCTCCTGCGGGGAGTACTGATGAAAGGGTTTCTCAAATCTGTTGTCAGGTAATTGAACGTTGTAAATACACCACCACTTTGTCATTGGTTCAAGAGTCCAATTTAGCTAATTGGCTGCCTAAGCCAACTCTTATTGTTCGTATGTATCATGATGCCCAGATGGCCGAGGTACTTTCTTTTCAGCGAAATAGGTATCTGCAAGCAACTTATGCTTACCCAAATGACAAGATGTACCAGCCCGATGAAAAAGCNCAAAACAACGCTTTTCTGGGGGAGTGGTTATCCTATTGTTTAGCAAATGGCGTGTCCTTGGATGCGGTGACCATTTCGGCTAAATGAAGCCTCATTTTTTAAATAAATCCCTTTTTTTATACCAGTTGGCATAAATCTAATAGAATGTGGCTGATAACTTCAGATTTGTGAATAAGTAGCTGGCAGCATAGGGAATTATGGTTTATAAATTTTTATAAGATTCGATTTTTAGAGAGAGACATTGCCTATATCGACCCGCGAGAAAACCACAAGAGTTGTACAGATTTCAGACTGTCATCTTTTTAAAGACACCGAAGGAAAACTGCTAGGAATAAATACCCAAAGCAGTTTGGAGTTGGTGTTGGATTTGGTGCGTGCAGAACAAAAGGAGATAGACCTTTTTTTGTGTACGGGCGACCTTTCTCAAGATTGTTCTCCTGAGGCCTATAAGCGATTTCACAATGCCATTAGTACCTATAAAAAACCCGCATACTGGTTACCAGGAAATCATGACAGCGTCCCTGTTATGAAGCGCACCCTCCAAGACGATACAAAATTAAGCCCCTGTGTCATCGACCTATCAGCATGGCAAATTATTATGNTGGACACCTCNATTAGCAATGAAGTGCCAGGTAGGCTGGAAAAAGACCAATTAGATTTTTTAGATGTTTCACTAGCAGCATCGAAGGATAAGCACGTCATGGTGTGTTTGCACCATCATCCCATTCCTATGGATAGCCAATGGTTAGATGGGGTGGGATTGCTTAATCCCAAGGATTTTTTTGATATCATTGATCGCTACGATCACATCAAGAGCATAGTTTGGGGGCATGTGCATCAGCAATACGATGGTGTGAGAAAAGGGGTAACAATGTTCTCGCCTCCCTCTACCTGCGCACAGTTCAANCCTAAAAGCGACGAGTTCGCTGCCGACGATAAGTCTCCAGGTTACCGCTGGTTCGATTTGAAATCAGATGGCACGATAGATACGGGTGTTTCCCGTGTTGTTGGTGTTAAATTTGAAATAGATTACAGCGTTAAGGGCTATTAAACAGTTAGTGATTCGCCTCCGACTTGGCCGCTACACATATCACTATTACGAATATTAATTATTACGAATTTAGCCACTACAAACTACTGCAATATCCTTCTACCGTTGATTGCATCCANGAATTTAACCGCCTGGCCCGGTCTTACACGCTACAATTAAGTTCTTTGATTTTCAGAGGGCAGTAAAATTAGGAAGACAGAGTTTAATAGCTCAAGTATGACTAAACAAAATATATAAACTATGTTAAATCTTAACATCAAGCGAGCATTACACTCTTTAGCGTACTGAAACAGTAGATGCAGTCAAACAAATGAGTAGCAGTAAAACCATGAATAAAAGTAAAACCAAAAGTAGCAGTTATAACGCGGATTCCATAGAAGTACTTAGCGGGCTTGATCCAGTACGCAGACGCCCCGGTATGTACACCGATACCTCACGCCCAAACCATCTCGTTCAGGAGGTGGTGGACAATAGTGTTGATGAGGCGTTAGCGGGTTATGCCGATAAAATAGAAGTGATCTTATACAAAGACGGATCTTTGCAGGTGTCGGACAATGGGCGTGGCATGCCTGTAGATATCCACCCCGAGGAGGGTGTTTCGGGCGTAGAGCTGATTCTCACTCGACTGCACGCAGGCGGAAAATTTTCAAATAAAAACTATCGATACGCGGGCGGTCTACATGGCGTGGGGGTCTCTGTAGTAAATGCGCTATCAACACTGTTAGAGGTGACTATTCAGCGCGACGGTAATGTTTATCGCATGGGGTTTGAGAATGGCGATCGAGCCAGTGATTTGGAAGTGATTGGTACTTGTGGCAAACGTACTACCGGCACTGTCGTGCGTTTCATGCCGAATAAAAAGTATTTTGATTCAGATAAGATTTCCGTGCCCCGTTTAAAGCATGTGTTAAAAGCTAAAGCGGTACTCTGCCCAGGTTTAACTATTGTCTTTAAAAATAATGCAAATGGTGAGAAGGACGAATGGTTTTATGAGGATGGCCTAAAGGATTATCTTATTGAGGCTAGCAAGGGCTGGGAAGTGGTTCCTATGGAACCCTTTACCGAATCCTTCGAGGGCAATGATGAAGCTGTTGATTGGGCGCTTCATTGGATGCCAGATGGGGGCGAAATCATAACGGAAAGCTATGTCAATTTGATACCCACAGCGCAAGGTGGGACCCACGTTAACGGCCTGCGCACGGGTTTGCTAGAGGCCATCCGGGAGTTTTGTGAGTTCCGTAATTTATTGCCCCGCGGCATGAAACTGACCCCCGACGATATTTGGGACCGTTTATCTTTTGTGTTGTCTGCAAAAATACAAGACCCTCAGTTCTCAGGACAAACCAAAGAGCGATTATCCTCTCGACAGTGTGCGGCATTTGTTTCCGGCGTAGTGAAAGATGCCTTTAGTCTCTGGTTAAACCAACATACCGCTGATGCTGAAAAAATTGCCGACCTGTGTATCAACAACGCCCAAACTCGAATGCGCGCCAGCAAAAAGGTCGCCCGTAAGAAAGTCACCAGCGGTCCCGCGCTTCCCGGCAAATTAGCAGATTGNTCCAGNAGCGAACCNGANCGATGCGAGCTGTTTTTGGTGGAAGGTGNCTCCGCCGGAGGTTCTGCCAAGCAAGCACGGGACAGAGAAAATCAGGCAGTTATGCCGCTACGAGGAAAAATTCTAAATACCTGGGAAGTGGATTCCACAGAGGTGCTAGCCTCACAAGAAGTGCATGATATCTCCGTGGCCATTGGAGTAGAACCAGGCAACAACGATTNCAGCCAATTNCGTTATCACAAGATCTGCATATTAGCGGATGCAGATTCAGATGGNTTNCANATTGCNACCTTACTCTGNGCTNTGTTNGTNNGGCACTTTAGNCCNTTNGTACAAAGNGGNNANATCTNNGTNGCCATGCCNCCNCTNTATCGAATNGANNTAGGGCAAAGAGATTTTCTACGCTCTAGACGAAGATGAAAAACAAGGCATCTTGGATCGCATTGCGGCGGATAAGAAAAAAGGAAAAATAATGATGACCCGTTTCAAAGGATTGGGAGAAATGAATCCTTTGCAGCTAAGAGAAACCACGATGGCCGCCGATACTCGTCGCTTAGTTCAGCTGATGATTGATGTGGGTGATGACACCAATCAAATGTTGGATATGTTACTCGCGAAAAAACGCGCCTCGGATCGTCGCCAGTGGTTGGAGGAGAAGGGTAACTTAGCGCAGATGTAGGTTTATTGATACCTGCGCAGCCCGTGTGCTCGCACAATTGTATTAAGGCCTATGGCAGTTCGAACAACACCATAGCCGATAGTTAAATATTTTTACCTATCACCCAAGCTATTAGATTTGCGAGTCTAGCTCCTCAAACCCTACACATTATTCAACGCCACAACATTCACCTACCAACTCGGTATATACAGACTTAATATCCCCTAAATATGCAACATCAGTTGCACCTATCATTAAATTATGTTCCTCTGAAAAATAATAAACTCTACCGTTCTCATGCCTCTTTGCAACAATAACCTCTCCCCAATCTAATGTAATAGTTTCAAGTGGTTTCACACCTCTAATTTGCTGACTCCATGTCTCCGTGAAAATCGATAGATTCATTTTACAAGTCCTTCCTCTATCACACTTTTCTCGGATTAAATCAATGGATGCTCGAAATCGTTCTGAAGGTTTTCCATTATTGTCGACAACGCTCAAACCGACAATCCCCATCATCTCTCTATTTGACTCATCTCGAAGTTCCATTGGGTGAGTATAAGGCTTTCAAACGGTATGTCAGAACAGGAAAACAGCTTTTAGTCTAGCAGTGAGCGGTTAATCGGGAAAAGGCCGAGGGCCAGCTATAGTTATCTTGTTAATCTTGTTAATCTTGTTAATCTTGTTAATGTAGCGATTGAAGTTCTTATACCTTAATATAGGGGTTGAAGTTCTTTTACCTGGCTGGTCTATGTGCGGTCTGGTTAAAGCACTTGAGTGTAGAATAAAACTCAGAAAGCCAAAGAAGTCCTGATGCAATTCAATCACGTTTGTCAAATGGCAGGCATTGAAATTGATGAATCACGACTATAGCGCAAAGGCTTCAGTTTCTGACGCATACTAAAACATTATAAACTTAAGCATTAACGCGGGGAGAACGACGATGAGAGAGTACAAGCAATTTT
>JAESQG010000071.1 GCA_016765265.1 Pseudomonadales bacterium
GGCAGTTCGCTTAATTTAGAATGTGGTATCGATGCTAGGTTAAGTCCTTGGCAGGTCTAACTGCGGTTTTTAGGTTCAACCATTGAATTTCAACATAGGAGGTAATTGGGGTTAGGTTATAGGGGGAATAAAAAAATAACGAATCCTGTAACACTTGATAATCAACCCCTTCTATAGCGGTTGAATTTATATCAATGTCAATCGTGTTTTGCAATGGCAAAGCCTTAGTGGCTATAACCGGTATTCGAATAATCCCAATGCTCGCATCTACTACCACTGGATCCTGACTAAAACTTACAATTGGGAAATCTCCAGGTACAACGGTAATCGAATATTGTGTAACAGCCCCTAAGAGATCCTCTCCCTCAGCCTGGGTAAGCGTAAGCAAGAGCTCCACAGGCTCTGTTATGGCATAATTAAGCCACCGGATAATGATCATATCTTGATAGGTGTTATTACCAAAGTACAGACTGCTGTCTATGATTTCATAGTCTGTATTTTCCACCGCATCAGTCGATACCTCTAAGTCCAGTCCGGGCCATTTTACATATGGTGATGTAGAAATTACCGGTATTGATATGTTGCCGACAAAAGAATCCACTTCCTGTGATGCCCCGAAAAATTGTATTTTTGTTGGAGGATCTGAGTCAATAACCTCTAGCGTCAAGGAAGCACTTACTTCACGTATAAAAATCTGACCCCCAAAATCACTGGTCAACCAAATATCTAGTGTTTTGTCTTCGTCAAAGACGGAATCATCTATCACTTCAAACTTAAGTATTTTTTCAGTTTCACCCGGGTTATAGATAATTTGATATCCGATAGAGGGAAATGGGCCGATCATAGCAGACTCGCAAACAAGGTCTTCAACGGAATCACAAACATAAACTGAGCCCGTGCCATATAAATCGTTAAATGGATTACCACCCAACCGAAAGGATATTTCAGTGTCCAATGGTGCTGCTAGGAATACTCGGACATATGCAAATTCGTCTTCCCCTTCGATGACCGGTCCGAGACTCTCGGTTGTCACCTCAACACCAGTTCGCGTGATCAATGACAACTTATATAGACGCGTCATTTCACCGTCAGAAAGCTCAAGAACCAACACTTCAGCATCTCTTTGATCTAATGGCACGGTACCACTAAGTACTATCTGCAGTGGATAAGGCAGACAGGTATCAACAAGATTTAAAATCGAATTTAAATACGGATCGAAGATTTGGCAGTCTGGGTCTCTTTCTACTATGTTAACTTCCAACCAGTCTGGTTTTTCTTTGACAGCAACGGTCGCCGAGTCGCCGTCATTATCTACTACATAGAACTTGGTTAACGGCAGAATGTCTAAAATTGCTTGTCCCGCAAAAACGTTAATATCAACCTCTCGAGGTTCGTGTATGTAATTTAAAAAATGATTCCAAGGAAATGAGCCAGAATTACGGCTAATCAAGCGAGGTGCGGTATTATCTTGGCAGATTTGAGTAACGGAAGTAATTTCGTTGTCATCCAGTTGATCATTTTCATTTAGGTCAACACCCCCTAAAACCTCAAGAGCTCCTCGTAAACAAGCATCTGAATTTTGCCGATTACGGATAAGATACAATCCCCCTAAGGTAGATTGTCTACAGATTAATTGAGATTGTGTTCTTTCAGCATCTTCAAGTTGCCCATCATCATCAAGATCAAGTCCGGAATAAATAATAACGCCCCCGTTAATACATTGTCCGCCGCTCTCAAGCTCCTCAGTGCGAATTAATGAAGATAGCCCCGATTCTCCTTGGTCACCTTTTTCACCGTGACAAATTTGAATAACCTGTAACACTTCTTCTCCAACTAAAAGCTGATCACTATTTTTGTCAACGCCAACAAGAACCTCTTTTCCGCCCGCCACACAAATTTCAGCACTATCAATATCAGTAACGATTGCAAAAAGGGCATTGCCATCCTGACCATTACAAATAGATTGAGTTTCAGTTATTTCGTCTGCTTGAAGCGTGCCATCTCCACTGGTATCCAGACCACTATCGATACTTATTCCTCCATTGGGGCATTGTTCAGTCGATTCGAAGGCTAAAGATTTAACGAATAGAGAAGAGGTATCACTGTCTTCCTGTTTACGGTTATCAGAACTATCTGCATCCGGGTTCGAGCCTCCAGATCCTCCACACGCCGAAAGGATTATTGCTGTTAAAAGACAAATAGGGGAAATCTTATATTTTAAAAACATACTATCTAAGCTCTCTGTAAGGTTGTTGCGTGGCGAACAATGTTAATTAAGAAAATAGGAGGTAAACAAGAACAGGAAGTTCTAGTTTAAAACCTGAAACAATTTGATGGAGGGAGTACGAACGGTGTCGCATGTTACACAAATTTTGTCTTGATGATAAGAGGAGGGTATCTGGAGGCGCTGCTGTGATAATGGAAAAATTAAAAATACTAACGTATCTCTTTGATATGTGGATGAAACCATTTAAAGTCAATTTTAGTTTATTACACGATAACTTGTTGCTCAGTTTCTCCAGTACTGCTCCAGCAAATGTGACTCACCAGTACCCCGCAATGATCTTGATAAGTTGATTAGAATTTAGATGTTTACATTGCTTTTCGTTCATAATGTAAATAGGAGAAGAATAGGTTATGGAAGATTATCTTATTGATAATGAAGAGTATTTCAAAAAGTTGAGGGCTCGNCCCTACGTTGCATGGCCCACCGTTGTTTTAATTCTCGTTGTTGTTTCTACAGTAATTTGGTCTTGGATATCGGTTTTGACTCATACAATACCTTTATGGGTCGGTACGCTGGTTAATTGCGTTTGTTACTATTTCGTTTTTACCTGTTTTCACGAACCTCTTCATAATGCTGTGTCTACTAACCCCAAGATAAATGATTTTTTCCTGTATTTAAGCTTTTCGCTCTTGTCTATAACTCCGTGGGCTTGTAAAGCTGGTAAATTTGAACATATGCAGCATCACATAAAGTGCGGACAAGAGGGAGATGAGGGTGATCCAGATTTGCCCTTTTTAGCAGGTAAAAACGCAAAACATATNTGGTTTATTTTTCCTTTTTTAAGTCTGTTTAATTTGCTTAAAANNCGTGAAAATATATTGGAANTNATGGGGCCTTATTTTANAGTCAGCTTTGCTGCTTTNATCGCGATCATTGTTTATTGTCTATATGCNATTCCAGTNGAGTTNATTTGCCTTTATGTANTCCCGCTATTGGTTTTTTGTTGGACTCTTGCCTACGTGTTTAGTTATCTGCCTCATCGTGTGCATAAGAAAATTCCAGGTGAAGAACCTCTTGGTCTTTATCAGTCGACGGCGAATCGCGTGGGTTGGGAATGGCTGTTAACACCGTTAATGCAATATCAAAATTATCATTTGGCACATCATATTTACCCGACTGTACCTTTTTATCGGATGCGGAAAATATGGCTTGCTCGAAAAACATTTCACTATTCGAATAATCCCACTGAAATGAAAGCGTTCTCAAGTGAACCAACCTATTACTAAATCTTAAAGTTACGGCGGCAAGACTCGAGCTAAATAAAAATTAGTTTTGCTGCCGATACAATTCGAATGCTGCATGCAAAATATTTTATTCTCATCCAAGCCCCTATCCTAGATTTCTCATGAAACACCAGGACACGAAACAAACACCAGAACACTCATCGCATAAAAATAAATTCTCATTCAAAGAGATTTATCGAAATTAGAGCGAAACGGCAGACAGCTGTACGAAGATTACGTAAATGCGAGAGGTGGGATTGGGGGGAGGAAACTTGACAGCTTAAACCACGACCGGCCTCTGCAAGATATCTTGCAGAGGCCGGTCTATTCACTTTACTTTCAAGTTAGGCTATTGCGTAAGCCGGGTTATCTATAGCATCTGGATTGTTTTCAAGCCAAGCTACCAGCGCGTCAAACGCTTTTGAGGTGTCTCCTCCAGTTCTGTCGAATTCCTTTTTCCAAGCGTGTATTACCGCTCTGTTATCATCATCCCAGGGGTGAAAATCAGGATGGAAATAGGGTAAAAACATTCGGCCAAATTTACTCACTATACCCGGATCCACAAATAGCGTATTAACCATTCGGCGAGCGGACCCCATATTCGTGAGTTCCTTGTCCTGCCAAAGTAGATAGAAAAATGGCACNGACATCATGGGCAAAAGCACACCCATTGAAGCCATNGCNGCTATACGTTTCAGNTAAGCTGCTTTGCCATTTCCNGCGGCGTCCGTAAATACATCGNAGCTCACNGACTTATGCTCTGTTTCTTCAACAAAATGCCAAAAAAGCANAGACTTTAATTCGTGGTGGGTATCCTTAAAGACTTCAGGATGCTCCAACACTACGGAGGACAAAGTAGCGGTGAAATGCTCGCCCGCAGCAGCCACGGCACCTTGCGCAGAAATACTCATGTGCTTTTGTAAGAATTTACGTATTGGGGTAAAAACATTTTCAATCTTGTCTAGTGGTACACCGTGCTCCACACCCGCCTTGTTCATCAGGTCGTGCTCGCGGGCATGTATTCTTTCTTGATGAATAAATTCGATTCCTGCTTTTCTAATTGCGGGNTCAGTCAAACTATCTAACTGCTTACGCACTGACTGCATAACCCATCGTTCTCCATCGGGAACAACAGAAAGAATTGAATTCATGAAATGAGTCAACCAAGGATCTTCGTTAAACCAGTGACGGCTAACTTTGGTCGCATCCATATGGAATTTTAAATCGCGGGTTTCTACTTCGTCGTAACCTATTTTTCTATTGACCAGTGCCATTATATCTCTCCTTAGAACTGATATTCATGGTTATATTTAACTGCTGGTTAGATATTACAATTACGTGCTGTCTTACCTTAGTGAAGATAAGAAGTTCAATCCACCTATCTGTTATAGAGGAAAAGGTGACTCGGGTCTAGCAGTGAGCAGTGTTGGAGGATGAGATCGGGGGGTAAGCTAGAGAGAATACTTGAATTTGGTGACAATTGATCAAAAGGCAGACTATTTTGGACGTTGAAATGAGCGAACTTCTACTCTCCGAGAGGGGGATGGTATTTGTTCAAAATTAGAATATTAACGAAGCCATAAATCGAGCTCCGGATCTACTTGGCGCAATAATTCGTTTACGATCTACCCCCAAGTGATGGCATGATATTCTCGGGTTCTCCCTTTTTCTCTGCAAAAAAATTGCGGGTGCCCGTCAATAATTTTACCAATTTTGCTTTGCTTAATGTTTTCGGTGAGTAGGTTACCCTTTTTGGGTGTCGTCACTACTTCTGATTTTTCCAAAAAAACAATGAAATGAAACAGAGTGTTTCCATTATGTTTTGATACTGAAGAGTTATCGTTCCGGCGTTAGTAGGAAAGAACAGTTACAGCGTAACGCTTTATGGATTCATAGGCGATATTGGTTACAAAAAAATACTTTGGTTTAATACTACTCTGAGTCAGCTGCGTATAAGATCCGCCTTAAAGTCGGTACACCTTTCNCCTAGTGATGAAAAAGGAAGAGATAGAGCAACGGATTGAGTACCAGGTGTTTGCTGTTGAAATATGGCCAACGGTATTTGAAACTAATTAATGAAGTCGAAGTAAATGTTTTTGTTAAGATGTCTTAAACAGCTTGTTATTTTAAGTTTGGTAATTATTTCTATGGCGTGTAATAGCACCAGGAACAGNGNNCCCATTGTTGAAGGAAATTCGACANGTANCCAACACNTTNAATTAAATAGGNCTNNCAGTTCTCCCGNTNTCNANNCATCNTNAGACCACNAACGTAGAGGGTTTTATGTATTGATGGGACAATCCAATATGNCTGGCTATGGCGACTTGGATGAATTNCCNAANAATTTNCCCAAAAATGGTTCTCACCTTTTCAATTTTTCTAACNCGGGGGNAATTGAATATGCCCAAGAACCTATTGATAGTGGTGTGAATGAGGTCTACTCCGTTGCCCAGGATTTTGTTGCGGGCGTTGGTCCTGGTCTTTCCTTTGCCGATACACTTTATGATTATTATCCGTATATGGATATAGGCCTCATTCCTTGTGCTAAAGGAGGCTCTACCATGGATGAGTGGTTTCCTAGTAGATCTACTGACACTTTGTACGGGGCCTGTTTAGTACGAATTCAGGACGCGATGAAACACTCTGAGTTTTTGGGTGTCCTTTGGTATCAGGGGGAATCAGATACTGTTGAGATTGAGTTAGCAGAGTCCTGGCCCGCAAAATTTGAAAACGTAATTGCTACACTGAGACAAGATACAGAAATGTCCGAGTTACCGGTGTGCTTTGCCCAACTTGCGGTGGTGGGCGTCCAGCAACAAAGGGCATTGGTATTACTGTACTGGGATTATTTAAAGCAACTGCAAGAAGTCTTAGCCGTAAACCTGCAGGATGATTATGTTACGATGATACGCACAGACGACCTCTCCGTTAGAGACGATGGGCTCCATCTTGATACGGCGTCTGAGCTGGANGTTGGGCGGCGTTTTGCGGCAGAGATGGCGTACTATTTAACGAACGGCCACTACTAGATTATTCTAGCTAAACTAAGTTGTCATAAGACCTATATGAAGAGATATATAGGCGCCCATTCTGATCAAGGGCTAGAAGTAACATCGGGTATGGGTGTCATCACTTATTTATTAAGATTCATTTATTATTGTTTTTTGACACACTTCAAGACCTCAGCTTGATAGGACTTGCCTCTTTCATTCACAAAATCCAGCAGGTGCAATGAAGTGGGTACATAACCGAAGCCAATCTTATATTCAGGATTCCATTGAAAAATGGATCCTCCTAATCCAAACCAACCATAAAATCCCTCTCTACCTCGGCAAATAGCTTTGACTGCCTTACTGCTCTTTTTGGTAGTTTCGATGAAGGAGGCGACGCCGGCTTGAGTGAAAGCTACGGTGGTAAAACCCATATTTGCCTCAATAGGGTTTTCNTGCAATGCCTTGCAAGCGGCCTCATTCAAAACTTCTAGTCCCGCCCATTTACCGCCTGAAGATATGGTAGCTGCGATTTTTGCTAAACTTCGCGCAGAACTTTGTGCATTTGCAGAAGATATTTCAGCCATCACAGTGGCAGGATCATTGAAATCCCCTATGCCGCGGGAATTCTTGAGAGGAGGGGGTGCTCCAAAACTTGTACCACCTCGCATAAGAAATACTATCTGGACTGCACTACCCAGAAGTTGAAAGAGATTATATTCCATCTTTCTTTTTAAAATTTTCGGTTTTAAACTTTCCAATATCTGAAAGCGAGCCCCTACCAGTTTCACTTTTACAATTCGATGTAATTCTTCTTGCTTGGCTCCGATAATAGTCTCTATCCCAAGTGGCACACTAATATCTTGTCGTAGATACTCTCCAATGGTACGTCCCTCTGGATCTATTCGGCGAAATAATTCGTTTACGATCCATCCCCGAGTGATGGCATGATATTCTCGGGTCCTCCCTTTTTCTTTGCAAAATTTTTGCGGGTGCCCTTCAATAATTTTACCAACCTTATTTTGCTTAATGTTCTCGGTAAGTAGGTCGCCCTTTGCAATGGGAGTATTAAAAGCGGCTAGTCCAGCTTCGTGTCTCATCAGTTCAGCGACGGTCACATCCCCCTTTCCATTGGCGCCAAATTCAGGCCAATAGTCAGTAATT
Organism: Pseudomonadales bacterium; assembly: GCA_016765265.1. GTDB lineage: Bacteria > Pseudomonadota > Gammaproteobacteria > Pseudomonadales > DC-out160 > DC-out160. The sequence goes on from JAESQG010000071.1 coordinate 7,665, forward strand.
TTGGCGCTAAAGTCTAACAGACCCTTTCCATAGAGGGATGCCATGGCAATTGATTCAAGGCTTTTGCCACTGCTAAACACATTCACCAAGGAGTCAGGAGTAAACTGGGGGTTGTTTGACACTGACGCCCAAAGGTCGACTACTTTTTCTTCTTTGACGTAAACACAAAGTTGTGTGTCTCTTTCCTTCAATGACTTCATGTTTTTTTCATACAGTCGTCGCACCGACTCAAACCCTGGCGCTACGGTGCCTTCGATCTTGATTTGTTGCCTGCGTGCCATCTTCTTTTACTCCAGACCTTAGGGGGAAAGTCCCTTAGTTATAGACTCATAAGATATTATTCGTACAGAATAATTTACTTAAGCCGCAGTCCGATCGAAACTCATGTGCCAGTACCAACCAGAAATTGAATTATGATTAAGTTTATCTACGACAAACCAAACTATACCAAAATTAAAGCTTTTTCCTTATTCATTTTTAAAATCAGTGATTCAGCAATTGAACAAACTGAGTGTTGTTAAATCCTGTATTTTTTTAAGACGCTTAATAAACGCAATGGGTTTTGTTTTGGGTTTATTCAGTTTACTACTTTTTACTTTGCTTGGTTTGATAACGCGCACTAACACTAATATTGATACCTTTCTAAGAATGGCGATTTAAATTCTTAACCCGGTCACGGTATTGTCCAGATTGAATCCAAATGATTCTGCGTATCGCTGGCTATCGGGTACGAAAAGATCTGCAATGCGCAGTTTGCGTCAGACGTTTATACGTAGGGCGAATGTTTCTGTCCTCCCGTCAGTAGAATGTGGTATATGTTGCTGATCACTTATGACAAGCAGAGGCACATATGCAACCTGAAAATATACTGGACGGATATCGGGTACTAGACTTTTCACAGGTACTTGCCGGACCGATGGCTACACGGATGATGGCTGAGTTGGGGGCTGAAGTGATCAAGATTGAGCTTCAACCATATGGTGATCCATCACGTAACCTACCCTATCTCCGAGATGGTCGCAGCGCCTACTTCGTGCAGCAAAATCGCGGCAAAAAGAGTCTCTGTATTGACACTAAAAGTGAAAAGGGACGAGCCATACTGAAAGAGCTGATTCCCAAATGCGATGTGTTGGTAGAAAACTTTGCGCCCGGTGCGATGAAACGCATGGGTTTTGACTATGAACAGGTAAAGCAGTTGAACCCCGAGATTGTGATGTGTTCAATCTCAGGCTTTGGTCAGACGGGACCACTTGCGGAACTGCCTGGATATGATTTTATCGCCGCCTCCTATGCAGGTGTCATCGACTTGATTGGATAGCCCGATAAGCCGCCGGTTTTTCCTATGCTTGCGCTGGGTGATGCCAGTACAGCGGTACATGCGCTAGCCGCAATCAATGGTGCTTTATTGCATAAGGAGCGTACCGGTCGAGGCCAGCAGGTGGATATATCTCTACTTGATACTTATTTTAACAAGCAAGAAATATCCGTACAGGCCTATAGCGCAAGTGGCGGTGCGATGGCGGCCAAACGTTCTGGCTCACATCATTTTTTATTATGCCCTCTTGGTGTCTATAAGGGGCGAGATCGTTATTACACAATCATGGCTGACTGGGCCAAGGTTTGCGTTGTCATTGATCGCCCCGAACTCATTAAAGATCCCCTTTATGCCACTAACCCGGATCGTATTAAGAATCTTCAAGGCGTTATTGACGCCATTGAAGCCTGGCTCGGTGTTCGTTCTAACGAAGAGATTTTGGCTTCATTTGCAGAAGCCCATTTGCCCATTGCGCCAATACTCACTGTGCCAGAGGCGATGGAACACCCTCATTTAAAAGAACGAGGAATCGTACGAGAAATAGAAGACCCAGCGCTAGGCAAGTTTTCCATCCCAGGTATGCCGCTGCGTTTTTCAGAATTTCCCGATTTGTTAGAACTGACGGCACCATTCCGCGGTGAGCATAATAGAGAGGTGTTAACAGACGTTCTGGGTTATTCATCAGAGCAATTGGACAGCCTTGAAAAAGATGCGGTACTGGCGGCAGAGTCTTATTAGTAATGGCCCTATTAGTAATGATCGAACGTAGGTTGACCTAATGGGGATATAAATGGTCCGTCCCTAATGCAAGTGGATTTACATTCATGCAATAAACAGCTGCTCATTGTCGGCGCTTATATATTTATAGAGTGAATTATTGGACATAATCGCATTGCGCATTTTTCTATACGCTTGCTTTTCGTGGTTTTTATTTGCGATACTGCCAGGACATACCATTCGCAATGGGGTGACAAAAATGGGGAAGTTAGCAAACAGATTAGGCCTAAAAGGAGAAAAGTATCATGAGTGATGAGCTGATAGCAGTAGCTGAAAAAGCCGGATTGGAACTTGATTTCAACCCGAAAACCGTTAAAGCCAAGTACTTGCAAGAGCGCGATAGGCGTGTGCGTACTGAAGGCACTAGCCAATACCAGGAGATCAAGGGCGATTTCTCTGCGTTGGCACAGGATCCTTATGTCGAGCCGGGCTTTACCCGAGAGCCGTTGTTTGATGAAGTCGAAGTAGTTGTAATTGGCGGCGGCTTTGGCGGCCTACTCGCGGGTACGAGACTGCGTGAGGCGGGCGTTACCAGCCTTCGGATGATAGACCTGGGTGGTGATTTCGGCGGTACTTGGTATTGGAATCGGTATCCCGGCGCGATGTGTGACGTTGAGTCTTACATCTATCTACCGCTGCTTGAAGAGGTCGGCTACATCCCGACAGAAAAATACGCCCATGCACCTGAGATCCTGAAGCATGCTAAGGCGATCGGGCGGAAATTCGATCTTTATAAGGATGCCTGCTTTCAAACGGAAGTGACCGAGATGCGATGGGACGACCAGACTTCCCTGTGGACCATTTTTACCAATCGCGGCGACGAGATGAAGGCTCAGTATGTGATTATGTCGAATGGCTTTCTGACGAAGCCGAAATTGCCAGGCATCGCGGGCATTGATAAATTCAAGGGGCACATGTTTCACACTAGCCGCTGGGACTATGAGTATACTGGCGGTGACGCCCACGGCAATTTGACAGGCTTGAAAGATAAACGTGTCGCAGTAATTGGCACCGGTGCAACGGCTATTCAATGCGTCCCTGATCTGGGTAAGTGGTCGAAGCAATTATATGTATTCCAGCGCACACCCTCATCAGTTGACGTTCGAGATAATCGTCCCACCGACCCAGAGTGGGCGAATAGCCTTGAGCCGGGCTGGCAGAAAAAGCGCATGGACAATTTCAATATTTTGTTGGGCGGCGGCTATCAGGAAGAGGATATGGTGGGTGACGGCTGGACCGACGTGATTCGTAAAATG